>CALBHK010000269.1 GCA_937894565.1 uncultured Chlamydiae bacterium | reverse complement strand
AGCCTGATGCGTATGCCTGCCTATCCTGTCATTCTTCTTTTTTTCCTGAATTCTGTGAATTAGCCTGAGGTATATCTCTGCTCATCCTGTTTTTCTTTTTCATTCTTGAAAATGTTCTCTCTGCGTTTTCTCTGCGTACTTTACGGCTCTGCGGTTAACTTTCCTCTATCCTCTCAAACAACCGATTCGCCCACAATTCAAATTCAACATCCCTATCAAACTTCCGACCCTCTACCTCACTCACAGCACTTACCCCCCGCACGCTATTGACCAAATAAAGACAAGCCTCTTTTGGAATCAATCCTAAACCACACTGCACATAGTCCACTACAAACTCTAAATTTTCCACATTTTCTACTACATACTCTAAGCCCAAACCGCTCAGTAAAGGCAGCGCCGGATGCGGAGTGTATAAATGATTCCTCACCTTCCAAAACAAATTGCTTGAAGAGGCCTCCAACAACGTGCCATCGCGCAGCGTCCCGATACCATCGTCATAACCTCTTTCTAACGCATCTTGTTTAATGAATAGCCTATCTAAATAAGAAAGCATTTTTAAGGAAGCTACAGGTCGGTCTATAGGTTTTGGATAAAGAGCTAAGCGCACGGGATTTTTACTCTCTTCACAAGGACGAATGGTGGCAATCACTGTGCCCGATTTTCTAGAAGGAAGAGCTAGCTGAGCTCCTGATCCTCCCGTAATGATGATCTTCATCTTCCAAATAGCATCAAAGGCATCATTGCGCTCAATAAGCTGTAAAATTAAGTCCTGATCTAATTCTGGAGGAATGATGTGTAGTTGCAAACACTGCTCTTTCAACCGCCTTAAATGTCTATCTAAAAGCAGCACCTTTCCATTAAAAACGCGCATGCTTGTAAATACACCATCTCCATATAAAAATCCGCGATCATTGATTGGGATTTTAGCCTCTTGCAGAGGACAAAATGCGGCGTTAATATAAACAATTTCTTGCTTAGTTGTTTTCATTATCTTCTTTTAGCTCTTCCACTAAATTTTTTAATTTATCTAACTGCTGCTCTTGCAATTTTAACTGCTCGTTTTGCTCATTGGAAATAGAATCTATATTCTTATCGATCTTACTTAAATTTTCTATTTTTTGCCTCAATTCTTCATTCTCTTTTTTAATCTTCTCATAGTATTCCTGAGCAATGTGCGTATTACGATTAATTTGCTTCAAAACCTGAACTAAGCGCTCATTTTGAAAATCAAACTGCTTATTATTTTTATTTAATTCAGAAACTTCACCAATTAAATTGTCACTTACCTGCTTAAACCCTTTAACATGATCTCCTAACTTTAGATTTTCTAGAGAGAACTTCTCATTTTGCATTTTCATTTCTTTTGTATTTTTAAAAATTTTAACACTTTCTTCTTCTATCTGGCGATACATTTTTTCTAATAATTCTTTTTCTTTTTTCAGCTTTTGCAACTCTTCAATCACCTTTTCAAGAATTTCGCTTTTTTGTTTAAAATCCAGCTTCAACTCTTCGCTATTTTTATTTTGATCGGAAACAAATTCAAACAGTTTTTTAATGTTAGTATCAAATTTTTCAGTTTCTTTATTGATCCTCTTCAGAGCTAGGTTAACCTCTTCCTGCTTATCGCTCACAAGTTTCATAGCCTCTTCTCTTTTTTTCTTTGGCACAAAATAGATAAGGGCAAAAAAACTAATGCATAAGGCTAAAGACGGAGCGCTAAGCAAGCTTGCTTCTATAAATCTTTTGTTCGCATACTCATAAATGGCTACCCCCGTTCCGATACCGCCCCCAGTTAAAATGGGGGCCTGTATCCAATGCACAAAAATATAATTTAAAAAACTTTTATTTTTCTCTTGAGGTGTTTTAAGAACAATTTTTGGAGAATCATCAAAGTCAATTACTGTTTCCACCCTTTACCTCTTTTTCTTTCTTTTTTTTCTTTATTTTTTTAGGACTAACGATATCGACTTTGTCCTCTTCTTGTGATTTTTTTCTATCCTTATTAAAATGAAAAATTTTATCAAAAAAATGATATTTTTCTTCCTCATGCCCTATCTGATGTAAATCAAGGGCAGACACATCTCTATTTTCAGGACCTTTGTTTTCAAAACTTATATGAGGCGAAAGAAATTTTTTTCCTTTCTCTTTCTTATGAAAAAGTTGAAAATGATTTTTATTCGGCTTTACCAAATCAATAAATTGTTTTTCTTCTGTTTTGGGCAATTCTTTTACTTTTTCTGTTTTATTTTCAGACAAATGATTTTTCATATCAGAAATGGATAGCTGTTTTAAAATAGGAGTATTTTTTTTTAAAATAAGGCTAGTAGTGCGTCCGAGCTTTTCTTTAACCTCTTCTTCTTTAATTTCATGGACCCCCTTTTCTCTCTTTTTCTCTTCCAGTTCCTCAATTTTTTTCTGCATTTCGGCATTCAATTTTTTTTGGATTTCCAAATTATTTCTATAAAGCTCTTGCCCCTTCAATAACTTATCTCCCTGCCGATTTAACTTTTCAAGCTCGCTCTCTTTTTGCTCTTTAAGTTTATGTAAATCGCTGAAACGTTCATCTACCAATTGAAGCATCTTTTCAATTTTATCCACCTGGCCTGTTAATTGCGAAACTCCCTCTACAAGATCTTCATTTTCTTCGCTTATTTCATTCACTTCTGAATCCAATTCATTGACATGCGTTTCTATTTTCTGCTGCTCTTTCCCTAAATTATTTACATTAATAGAAAAATCACCCTGTGTTTGAACAAATTTTTCAACAATCTGTTTTAAATGCTCTACACCGTCATTTAACTTTTCGTTCACTTTTTTATACTCTTGAATTTCACTTTCTGCAGTTTGTAATTCTTTGGTTATTTCTTCTATTTGAACAAGCTGCTCTCTTACTTTATTGGCCCCTTCTTCTACGGTCCTTTTATAGTTTTCACTCTCTTCTTCAAAGCGGTGATTACCCTCTCCTAACTGATGGACTTGATTGTTTAGACCTCTCACAAAATTTGAAATTTTTTCAGATAAAGAATTAAGATCCTTAGTGATAGCTGCCTCGCTTTCCAATTTCCCAAGCTTTCTTACATAATAAAGTGAAATCGAAGAAACAAGCGCCACGATTGCGCAGGGAGCAATAAAAACAAATTGAGCGGACACCGCCAATGCCACAATACCAACTCCGCTGCCTAAGATACAAAATTTTAAAACAGTAATAAACCATCGCCCGGTTTGGCCCCCATGGTAACCAGGCTTAGTTAACGTCCCAACGACGGGTAACTGATTTTCCTCCGGCAATAAATTGTTAAGTATTGCAATGCTCTCCATCTAAGACCTCCCTTAACACATGAAAAATAGAGCTTCCCTTGTGTATAGTCTCTTCATATTCTTTTTTTGAATCGGAATCAACAACTATTGCGCCTCCTAATTGAACATTAATTTCTTCCCCTTTAATTTGAATAGTCCGTATTGCAATATTAAAATCAAAATCCCCATTACCTGAAAAATACCCTATAGAGCCCGTATAAATCCCACGCGCACGCCCTTCAAACTTTGCAATAAATTCCATGGCGCTTAGCTTTGGGCAGCCCGTTACAGAGCCTCCCGGAAAAATAGAGCGTAGAATGTCTATAGAAGAGATATTAGTAAGAGGGCGGGACTGTATTATAGAAACAGTATGATAAACATTTTCATAAGCTTCCACTTCACGCACCTTTATCACCTGCACGCTGCCATTTAAGCTCACTCTATTTAAATCGTTACGCATTAAATCTGTAATCATCATCAATTCTGCTTTTTCTTTAGCAGAATTTAAGAGCTTTGCTTTAGACGCTTCATCTTCCTGCGCATTCAACCCTCTTGGAGCGGTTCCCTTGATAGGCCGTGTCTCTAATAAATCCCCCTTTTTCATCAAAAGCCTCTCCGGAGAAGAAGAGATAATAAATGCATGAGGTGTATGCAGAAATGCTCCAAAGGGAGCGGGGTTGCGTTTTGTTAATTTTAAAAACAACAAAAAAGGATCCAGAAAACCATTAAAAACCATTTGCCTGGATAAATTCACCTGATAAACATTTCCATTCAAAATCTCTTCCTGAATGGCTTTAATTTTTTGAGTATAACTTTCTATTGTATCGTTAGTGGTTGTGCTTGCAAAAATTTGATCAGGTAAGAGTTCTATCTTTTTCTGATCTTCATCAAAAACAAATGTGGCTATAAGCAACGCATGATCATAGATAATGGTTATTGCATAGCGGTAGAATTCAAAATGAGGCAAAGCGAGCTCTTTTATGGGTAATTGCTTTCCCCTATCACTATAAGCACCCATTTCATAGCTCAAATACCCTATCCACAAGGGATAAGGATCACCCGTAAAAGGCAATTGCTCCAACTCCTCCCAGCATGAGGGTGAAGAGCTGGTTTTATAGCCGATCGGAAAAAATGCCAAGATAGATTTTTTAGAACACTCATGCTGCGCACCGGAATAGAGAAAAGCAGTGCCTACGCAGGCGGAATATTTCTGCGCCAAGCCAAATAGTTGATCTTGAGAAAAGGGAAGAGAAATAATTTGACGTGGATTCTTAACCATCCATATTGTGAAAAACGGCATCTACATCGTCTAATTCTTCCAGCCACTCAATAAGGGCTATGTTAGCTTCATAGTCCTCTTTGCTGCATTCTATGGAATTTTTAGGGATCAATTGAAGTGAACTCTCTTCGATTGTATAGCCAGCTTCTTTGAGCTTTTCTTTAACCATGTTTAATTCTGAGGGGTCTGTGGTGATCATATACTGTTCATCTGCTAGCTCAAAATCTTGCGCACCGGATTCTGTAGCGGCGATAAAAAGATCTTCTTCTATGGCTTTTTCTTTGGCAATTTGCAGCACTCCCTTACGTTCAAAATTAAACGCTACAGAACCTGGAGTTGCAATAGTGCCTCCCTTCTTATTTGTAGCAATACGCATATCGGTAGCGATACGATTTTTATTATCGGTCATCACATCCGCCATAATGCCCACACCCCCATGGCCGTAGAGCTCATAAGTCATCTCTGTATAGTCGGCCTGATCAGCACTTAAAGCTTTTTTAATGTTACGCTCTACAGTGTCATTAGGCATGTTGGCATCGCGGGCCTTCTGTAAAGCCAGACGCAAGCGGGTGTTGGATTTGGGGTCAGCCCCAGAGAGTTTGACTGCTGTGATGATCTCTTTTGTCACGCGCGTAAAAATTTTGCCCTTTTTGGCATCTGCGCGTCCCTTGCGATGACGCATGTTTGCCCACTTGCTGTGTCCGGCCATGATCTACCTCTTCTATAAGCAAGGAAAATCATAGCAAATGAGTTTAAGTTTGTACAGAGCCACAAAGATGACGAGGAGGAAAAAATACGCCGGGTTTATATCCATGCTCGCCCACACCCATTTGAAAGCTATTCATTGCGTAAGACGAAGGTTTACCCGTATTTTGACCTGTAATGACGTAGGAAGCCCCATGAAATAACCCTCTTTTCAACTCTTTCTCTTGATCCTCATCCAATTCGCAGCGATTGGCCACATCGCCTATAACACCACAAGCAGTTCGATCCTTCCCACTTTTACACATTTTCCCTGTAATGCCGCCTAATTTTTCTACCTCCTCTTGAATCAGATCAATTCCCCTATAATCAATGGCACTCACACTTCCTAAATAGTGCTTCTTAATGGGTTCTATTTCCTCTCCGTTATAAGATACTAAACGCTCCATCGCCTCTTTATTAATTTCATTTTGCAACTCATTTTTTTTGCCCTTAAGTTGCCCAAAAGCCTGTTTTTCATTCACAGAATGGGTTGTAAAAATAGTGGTCACAGGATAAGTCCCCTCTTTTCCGCCTTCTGGAACAGCCATCGTGTAAATCATTTTGCCGTTTTCACCCATTTTTAAACCTGGCGCCTCCTTTTTTGAAAACTGAATCTGTAAATCTTTTCCCAATCTTTTAAGTGCTAAACGGACATCTTTGATCATCTCTGCTTCCGATTTATCCATATCACTCATATAAGATTGCTCATGGTAAAGAAAACCGCCCTTTTCCATCGCTATTTTTAATTTGTTCGGATCACCCACAATCAGCTCAATCCCTTTAATCACCTTGGGCAATGCTTGAGCGACCACAAAGTCTTGATGGTCTTCTTTTGGAATATTTTTATCATGGACAGCAAAAGCCCCTGAACGCAAAGAATGGATCACTTTATCCCCTACCTGCACTTTATGATGGCGCAAATTCACAGGCATACCTTGAAATTTTTCCCCGCTTCTTAAACGGCTAGGACGCACACCTTTATTATGATCTTTCATATACTGAACAGTGTCTTCTCTTCCTCCCTTGCCCTCTAAATAGGCAATGCTTAAATCAAAGGAAATGTTTTCTACCTCTTCTTTTACTTTGTCTTTACCAAATATCCCTGTTTTTTTTATAGTAAATTCATTTTTAATAGTTTTGGGAACAGACATTCCCATTTGCATTTCTACCTCTTTCACAAACTCTTGCTTCTCTTGTTTGTTTAAACCCTTCATATATTCTTTCATCACGACATTCTTATAAAATTTTGTCGTCAAGTTATGAATTTGCTCTGCTGTTTTAGCTTTTGCAATATCTGTTTGATATTTTTGAAATTCTTTATGTTTTGTAATATCAATTTTAAATTCAAGAACAGTTTCAGGTTTGACTTCTTTATTAAGCAACTGATTCGGGTTGTCCTCAAATAAAGGCTCATCCTCGTTGTCCTCAAATACAGGCTCATTTAAAGGCTCATTCAACACCAATTGAGGTTTTTTTCCCTCTATCACAGTAAGCGCCTTATTCCAGGCATGCAATGTCTGCTTAAGCCAATCGACACCGCGCAACTTAGAAGAGTCGGTAAGATCAAGAGTGGAATACCAATTGTCCATATCATTGAGCTTCTCTGCTTCAGTCTCTGCTTTTCCTTCTACTAAAATTTCTTTTTTTACCTTCTCTGAGCTGCCAAATAAAGCACGAAAAATGCCTGCAAATATTTTTTTTAATCCATCCCATCTTCCCACATGATCAGATGAAATTTTAACTTTAGATACAAAATTAATGGTCAAAGGTTGATCCAATTTGAGGGGTACATCTCTATGCACCTCCGAAGGATAATCTTCCCCATGATAATACAACTTGACTATTCCATTTTCCGCTTCACATTTAGTTAAATTGTTCAATCGGGATTTGTTTATTACAAATTGAAAAACTTTTTTTAAATCCTCGTCTTTCCAATTCTGATCCACCTCATCAGTTCCCTCTTGTAAAGTCACTTTACGTCCTATGATTCCACCTTGACTTTGTTCCTGAATGAATTGATTACTACTTGTATGACCCAAACTTTCAATTTCCATAATTAAACCTATTAATTTAAACCAATAGATAACTACATTATACAATAAAATTTATTTTTAAATTAATTTACACGCAAATAATACTATTTAAAAGACAACTTAACCTTAGAAATTTTACTTAATTTATTGAAATTCAATAAGATAAATCACATTACACAAATAATCATTTTTTTATTTTAGAGTGCGGTGGCTTGAAGCGAGCCTTTTTATTATAATAGACCTCTGCGATTGCTCTGCGCGCTCCGCGGCTCTGCGGTTAATCTCTTTTTAAGCTCCAGAGACTCTAAAAACTCTAAAAACTCCAGAACCTTAAGATTTCTTAGCGATGTACATTTCCATCATCACCCGAGAGACATAAGCCCCCCCAGTCTCTTTAATGAAATGCGTTTGACGACCGAACTCTCTAAAACCCAGTCGTTTATATAAACGAATGGCGGGATTTTCTCCATACACTTCCAAATGCAGAACTTCGATATTAAAATGATCACGCGCCAATTCAATAATCGAGTCCATCAATTTACTGCCCACTCTCAAATTTTTAAACCCCTCCCCTACCACAATCCCCATTTGACACTGATGAGAGAGTTTACGATAGGGCTGTAAATAGAGGGTGGCGATGCCGCAGGGAACGCCATCAAAAACGGCAGTTAAACTGCATTTATATTGATGAAACAGGATCCAGCGCTCTGCGGCTTCCTGCACCTCTCTTTCCTCGTGCATGGCAAACCAGCGTACTGTTTCCGGCTCGCATAGCCATTTATATAGAAATTTGCCATCATTTTTCTCGGTTAAGCGCACCTCTAACTCGGGTAGATCATCAAAAGTTTTTCTAAACATATTTATTCTCCTTTGCTTTCCTTACCCAAATTCCTTTAAATAGGCATAAATAAAGCCATCTATTTCGCCATCCATGACAGCAATCACATTGCCCTCTTCATACTTCGTTCGTGTATCTTTAACAAGAGTATAGGGCTGAAACACATAATTACGAATTTGAGAGCCCCAGGCGTTATCTCTCTTTTCCCCCGCCATCTCTTTTAATTTTCTCTCTCTTTCAGTCACTTCCAACTCATAAAGTTTGGAGGAGAGCAGCTTAATACAAGCTTCACGGTTTTGAATCTGACTGCGCTGAGATTGCGAGGTGACAATAATACCCGATGGAATGTGCGTCATGCGCACAGCGGAATCGGTTTTATTAACGTGCTGGCCGCCAGCACCAGAGGCGCGGTAGGTATCAATACGCACATCATCCATACGCAAATCAATTTGAATGTCGTCGGTAATTTCTGGAGTCACTTCAACAGAAGCAAAACTAGTATGGCGACGCGCATTGCTATCAAAAGGAGAGATACGCACCAAACGATGCACCCCTTTTTCTGCTTTGGCAAACCCATAGACAAAATCGCCTGTGAGCTTAATTGTGATACTCTTATACCCAGCTACATCCCCCTCTAAAAAATCCAACACCTCCACTTGCCAGCTGTGCCTTGCCCCCCAACGCTGATACATGCGCGAGAGCATATTGACCCAATCACACGCTTCAGTCCCCCCAGCCCCCGAATTAATGGTCAGAAAGCAGTTTTTATTATCCAGTTCGCCAGAAAACATTTTGCGCACTTCCAGCTCTTCCAACTGTTTTTCAATGATTGCCACCTCATTTTCCAGTTCAGCAATCATTTCAGTTTCTTGCAAAGCATACGCATCGGGCAGGAGCGATTCCACAGCCTCAAATTTTTCTTTTACAGACTCTGCCGGTACCGTCCATTCTTTGAGTTGGTTACAGGCATTAATCACCTTCTGGGCTGCTTCTTTATCATTCCAAAAGTCTGTTGATTCCATTAAATTTTGAAATTTTTCTATCTCTGCTTGCTTTTTAGGCAAGTCAAAGATACCTCCACATATCTTCGATTCTTTCCCGTATACTCTTCAATCTCTCTTGCATTTCTTGGTTCATATGCCTCTCCGCTTTGGTATCTCATTGGCATTGTAACATAAAAATCTCCTCCAGAAAAGGTGAAATTTTTATTTGTTTTCTATTAAAAAAACGATTATAAAAAAGAAAAGCCGGTTAAATACCGGCTTTTGATTCACTAAACATTTATTAATAACAACCAAACTTCTTGGATGCAGCGCTGAAATAATTATCTATCA
>CALBHK010000268.1 GCA_937894565.1 uncultured Chlamydiae bacterium | reverse complement strand
GCGGTGGCGAAACCTGAAGATGATGCAATTGAGAGTCTGCGTGGTCTTCGGACTACTATCCACTTTGCCCTAATGGACGCTGAGCACAACTCTATCCTAATAACAGGTTCGAGCCCTGGCTTAGGTAAGAGTTTTATTTCGAAGAACTTGGTGGCTGTACTTGCTCAGGCAGGCTCACGGATCGTCATCATTGATGCGGATTTACGTAGAGGACATATCAACAAGGAGTTCGGTCTGTCTCGTGAGATCGGCGTATCGGAATACGTCGCTGGTACCGTTAGGCTTGAAGAGGTAGTGAAGCCTACGTCCGTGTCAAATCTCTGGGTCGTTACTACTGGTGTCATACCTCCGAATCCATCAGAACTCTTAATGCATCTGCGTTTCGAGCAACTCCTGCAGCAGTTAGGCAAACAGTTTGACACTCTGATAATTGACGCACCTCCGATTTTGGCTGTTTCCGACGCAGCGATAATTGGCCGTTTGGCTGGGGCAACTATACTGATTGCTCGAGCTGGCTGCCATCCAATTGGAGAGTTGGAGCAGGCAGTGAAGCGACTTAATCATGCTGGAGTTCAAGTTAAGGGATTTGTTTTTAACGATCTAAATACTGATCGTCAGCGTTATCGGTACGGGTACAAAGGCTACGTCTATCGTTACTCTTATCGCGAAAAAAGTTAAAGGTTTCTATTTCTGCCAGGGTGAGTGGTAACGATTGAGCTTTAATGTTAATTAGAAGCGTGAGCTAGACAGGTGGAAAAAGAGGAAAGCTTTGGCCACGATAGATAATAACTAGAGCAGTTCCACGTATCCTTTATTGCGAAATTTATTTTTTGTTCTTAGGTTTTAAGTAATTTCTCTATTTTTAAGTGTGCCGTCAAATAGGCAGTGCATTCTATTTGGCTGCTCGATGTCCGGGGCGCGGTGAGGCATGACTGCAGAAAGTATGTGCGGCAATTTCTTGCCACAAGTCATTAACTAAATGACAGGTTAAGTTCACTAAAGAATAAATATGTCTTTCATGTTTGAGGAAGTAAAATGAACTCTGCTCCGATTTTTGTTACTCAGCCATACCTGCCTCCGCTTGAGGAATTCATTCCGTATCTGGAGGAAATCTGGTCCAACAAAATTCTCACAAACTGCGGCCCGTTTCACCAGAAGTTGGAGCAGGCACTGTGTGACTATCTTGGCGTTGAGTATGTTGCGCTATTCTCTAATGGAACACTTGGTTTGATAACGGCGCTCCAATCGTTACGGGTTACGGGCGAGGTAATTACGACGCCTTATTCATTTGTGGCTACAGCGCATTCTCTTCTCTGGCATGGTAACAAGCCGGTGTTCGTTGATGTTGAGCCAGATACCTTAAATCTGGATCCGAATAAAGTCGAGGCTGCCATTACTCCGCAGACGACGGCAATTATGCCTGTGCACTGTTACGGCAATCCTTGCGACGTATTGGCTATACAAAAGATTGCCGATAATTATAATTTGCGAGTTATCTACGATGCGTGTCACGCTTTTGGCGTCGAAGATACTGGCGGGAGCATTTTGCGTCATGGAGATCTGTCGGTATTAAGCTTTCATGCAACAAAGGTGTTTAACACGTTTGAAGGTGGGGCTATCGTATGTCCAGATGCGAAAACAAAGCAACGAATTGACCATCTAAAGAATTTTGGATTCGTAGATGAAGTCACGGTAGTTGCTCCTGGAATAAATGGAAAGATGAGCGAGGTAAATGCTGCTTTTGGTTTGCTACAATTGAAGCACGTTGACATAGTGCTGAGGCGCCGTTCTGAGATTGATGCGCAGTACCGCACTGGACTTGCGGATATAGGAGGTATTCATTGCTTGCCTCAGACTGCTACTAAGGTAAGAAATTATTCGTATTTTCCAATTATGATTGAGGCTGATTATCCACTCAGCCGAGATGCTCTCTATAAAAAATTAAAAGATCACGGCGTTAATGGTCGCCGTTATTTCTATCCTTTAATTTCAGATTTTCCGATGTATCGGAGTTTGCCTTCGGCTGCACGTAGCAATCTACCTGTCGCGTCAGCAGCTGCCGATAGAGTGTTATGTCTTCCGATCTATCCTGCGTTGACTACTGACGATGTATTCCGTGTTATTGACATCATAAGGGCTAGTTAACGATGGGCATGCTTTCACGTGAAGAAATTGAAGCAATGGGCTTTGCTGAAGTCGGTAGTCAAGTTCAAATTTCCGACAAAGCATCTTTCTACGGCACAAGCCGTATTCGCTTAGGTAGTCACGTACGAATAGATGATTTTTGCGTGCTATCAGCTGGAGTTGGTGGTGTTGTCATTGGTAGTTACGTTCATGTGGGTGTCTCTTCCTCTCTTATTGGAGCCGGACGCATAGCGTTAAGTGACTATTGCAATATTTCGTCGAAGGTTTCTATTTATTCGAGCAATGACGATTATTCGGGCGAAAGTATGACAAATCCTATGATTCCTTCTTCGTTTACCAATGTAACTCACGCAGATGTACTAATTGGAAGGCATGTGATCATAGGGAGTGGTAGTGTCGTGCTACCCGGAATTACCTTGGAGGATGGGGTCGCAATTGGTGCTTTGAGTTTGGTAAATCGTAATTGCGATTATTTCAGTGTATATGCAGGAAGTCCGATTCGCTATCTAAAAGAGCGAAGCAAGAGTCTATTGGCCCTAGAAGAAGAGTTTCGCAGGACTTGAGTAGCCAATGAAGCAAAGTAATGTGGTTATTTTCAAAAATGCCCAAATAATCTATTTCAGACTCATAGTTACTTCAATTCTTGGGTTTGTTGGGTCGGGTATTGTCATTCGAAATCTAGGTGACGTGGATTTTGGTTTGTATAGCGTGATAGGCAGCGTAGTAGTCGTTGCCTCGGTTCTTAACTCCGCGATGATCTCGACTTCTTATCGCTATATTGCGGTTGAACTCGGAAGAAAAGACGGCGGTGATGTAAATAGAGTTTTCAATGTCAGCTTGGTAATTCATCTTTTTTTGGCACTGGTTGTTCTTTTTGCTACCGAGAGTTTAGGTGTCTATTACGTTGAGAATATATTAAACATTGGTTCAGGGCGAATACCTGACGCATTGTTTGTTCTTAGGTTCTCTTCATGGTTGACCATATGTGCTGTTGTTGTTGTTCCGTATCAGGGTTTAATGACAGCGCAAGAGAATTTCAAAGTAATTTCAATAATAGAAATTGTAAGAAGTTTTTCCACCTTCGTGGCTGCTGTGTGTTTAATTTTTTTTGATGGAAATAAGTTAAGGCTGTTGGCCATATTGGCATTTTCGGTCGGTCTAATGTCATCATCTTTGTACTTAGTATGTTGCAGGCACTCATATAGGCAACTTGTCGCGTGGAAACTCCAGCGATCCTCAAAGCTATATCTTGAAATGATTCAATATAGTGGGTGGATACTCGTAGGTGCTGGGGCAAGTGTAGGGCAGGCTTCAGGATTGCCTATGATATTGAACTGGTTCTTTGGCGCAGCGATCAATACATCTTATGGAATCGCTCTCCAAATAAATAACGTAGTGCAAATGTTTTCACAGAATTTAGCACAGGCTGCTATCCCTCAAATAACAAAAAGTTTTAGTGCTGGCAATGAGGAAGGTAGCGTGAGTCTAACTGCGTATATTTCTAAATATACAATTCTGTTGATGATGTTTCTTGCTCTTCCAATTTTACTGAATTTGAATTTCTTGCTTACGTTGTGGCTTGGTACGGTTCCGCCTTATGCTGAGAGTTTTTGTCAGTTTATGATAATAAATGGCCTTATTGGCGGACTCGGGCGTGGTTTGCCAGCATTGATACAAGCACATGGAAATATTAAACCCTTTCAGCTTGTCTTGAGTACCACGTCAATAGTTGTACTTCCTATTTCTTATTTTTTGTTCTCATTAGGTTTTTCCCCATCGCATATATTTATTCCGCTTATTGTGACTTCGGTCTTGAATATTATTGCATGGCAATTTTTGTTAAGTAGGTTCATTAAATTTGATGTCTATGCATTTGTAAAAATATCATATTTAAGAGTGTTTGGGGTTTGCATATTCCTGACCCCCTTGGCCTTCTTGAAGGGACATTTTTCCGAGAGCTTACTTACTTTTGTTGTGTTGTCTCTATCAGCAACGTGCTGGATGGTGTTGGGTCTGATTGTCGTTGGATTGGATCCAAAGGAGAAGGCCGTTATATATAAAGCTGTGAATGACATTTTCCAGCGGGTGAAGTTATGAAGAGCTACGCTCCAATATTAATTCCAACGTTGAATCGATATGCGCATTTTCAACGTTGCATTGTTTCTTTGTCAAAGTGCACAGGTGCCGGTGACACAGACCTAATTGTCGCGCTGGACTATCCTCTCAAGGAGTCGCATTGGGAGGGCTATCGGCTAATTAAAGATTATCTCTTGACAATAGGTGGGGGGTTTAAGTCTTTAACGGTTATTGAACGTTCTGAGAACTATGGAGCCGTTCGCAACTATTTGGAGTCTATGGACTACGTTTTTTCAAAATATAAAAATGTCGTTTTTACGGAGGACGACAATGAATTCTCTCCAAATTTTCTAGAGTTCTTGAATGCAGGACTATCTGCTTTTGAGTCGGATGCCCGAGTTCAAGCGGTTTGTGGTTATAAGCTGCCGATTAATGATCATTTAATTAAGAACAAAGAAGAGAGGCATTTCTTCTTTGCCAAGACCTTTAGTGCTTGGGGGTATGCAACTTGGCGAGATCGATACCTAAATAGAAGAAAGTTAATGTCTTCTCTGGAGGTATATGAGTACTTGTTTAAAAAAAATAATTTACGAGATATCTATAGTATGGCGCCAAAGAAAGTATTGTCTCTTTTGGCTAATATTAAGAATAAAAAAGAACTCTACGGCGACAGCATTTTCTCTCTTGATAATATTGAGAATGGTACATATTGCTTATTTCCGACCTTGTCTAAAGTTAGGAATTTTGGACACGATGGAAGTGGCGCTAACTGTGGAGTTGTTAAAGATTCAATTCATCAGCGAACCGTTGTTGATGAAAGAAGTACTATTGATATAGTGCATAGGGATAGAGATGACTTTGATTGCAATTATGCAAAATTAATTGCTAGTTATTATAAGCTCTCGATTCGAGATTATGCGTCTATTCCCCATCTGCTGATCTCGGCTTGTTTTCGAGTGCGCCGTTAAATTTAAAACGAAATTTAATGGCTAATTGATTCTATTCTTCGCGATATATTCTATTTCTAGTCAATAATAACTTGTCCATTGAACTTTGCTTGGCTAGTTGCTCTTTATTATATATTTGTATTTAAAGGAAATTTATGAGTATCGTTTTGTTGAATCCGTCAATTGCAACAGAAAATGTAGGTGATCTTATTATTATCGACGCTGTTTCTGGAGAGCTAAAATCTATATTTCGAGATGAGAGCATAATAAGCATACCCACTCAGGACGTTATTGGGGCATTTTCAAAACGAGTGGCGGCGCAGGCTGATCACCGAATTGTTGGAGGTACAAACCTCTTGTCATCTCAGATGCTTAAATATAAGCAGTGGAAGATTGACTTAATAGATACCTTTAAACTCAGGGATGTGACGTTGATGGGCGTTGGTTGGTGGCAATATCAAAGGTCCCCAGATTTCTATACGAAACTAGTTCTTTCCCGTGTGCTTTCAAAAAGCAAATTCCATTCTGTACGCGACGAGTACACAAGAACAAAATTGGCTGACATTGGGATTCATAATGTGCTGAACACTGGTTGTCCAACGATGTGGGGATTGACGCCTGAACATTGCAAGAAAATTCCTTCTGTGAAGGCCGATAGTGTTGTACTTACACTTACCGATTATCATAAGTCAATAGAAAATGACAAGGGGCTTATTGATATTCTTCGTCGGCTCTATCGGAGGATTTACTTCTGGCCGCAAGGTTCAGGAGATCGGAAATACATTTCCGAACTCGGCACTGCTGGTATTACCGTCATACCTGCAACACTTGATGCATTCAACGTGCTTCTTGAGGCGGAAGAATCTTTAGATTTTGTTGGTACTCGATTGCATGGGGGCATCAGAGCGCTCCAGAAGATGCGCCGTGCGTTGATCTTAGCGGTGGACAATCGAGCACGTGAGATAGCTAAAGATACGTCGCTGCCCGTGGTGGAGAGATCTGACTTTAAAAGCATTGAAGTATGGATAAACCAGCCCAAAGAGCTTGAGCTTAGTATTGATTTTAATACTATCGATAAGTGGCGTCGGCAATGGAATTGATGCTGGAATGAAGATTCTCTGGGTTGTTAATACAATTTTTCCTGACGTCGCTGCTCATATTGGCATTGATCAGCCTGTTTCTGGAGGCTGGATGTACAGCCTTGCTTCCGATCTTGTCAAAATCGATGGCGTTGAACTTATTGTGGCGATAGTCTACTCTGGGAAAATACTGAGATCTTTCACTTTAAATGATGTTCTCTATTATCTTATCCCCGCTCACCAAGGTGCTAATGCGGTAAAGAGATATTGGGTGGAGATTGTCTCTGATAACAATCCTGATTTTTCCCACATACACGGAACCGAATACGGACATGGCATGGCATTAATGGAGTCATGTCCTGGGTTGAGGTGTGTCGTTTCACTTCAGGGGTTAGTCTCTGTTATACATAGATACTATCTGGCAGGTTTAAGCAGTTGGGATGTGCTGAAGAATATTACTTTTCGGGATATCGTGCGTCGCGACACGCTTTTTCATGGGAAGTACGATTTCTATAAGCGTGGACTTGTAGAAAGGGAGTACATTCGACGTGCTGCTGCTGTAATCGGTAGAACTGATTGGGATCAAGCTCACGCAAAAGCAATCAATCCTACGGTTCGGTACTTTTTCTGCAATGAATCGTTGCGTTCAGACTTCTATACTGACGAAAAATGGAAGATTGAGAATAAAACCTCTCTTTCAATTTTTCTTAGCCAAGCAGGTCATCCGATTAAGGGTTTGCACCAGGTCCTTAAAGCTGTTGCGTTCCTGAAGAGCGAGTACCCAGGTGTCACTATCGAAATTGCAGGTGCCAATATCGTCGATACGAGCAACTGGAAAAGTCGCCTAAGACTATCAGGATATGGAAACTACATTCGTACTTTTATTCGTGAGGCGGGGCTGGAGAGTAACATTCGTTTTTTGGGGCCTTTGAACGCAAATCAGATGAAAAAAGCTTATTTGCGGTGTAATGTCTTCATTTGTCCGTCAAGCATAGAAAATAGCCCAAACTCTTTGGGTGAGGCTCAAATTCTTGGTGTCCCTTGCATAGCGTCCTATGTAGGAGGTATTCCATCGATGAATAATCGCGACTCTGCACTGCTATATCGATTCGATGAGCCGGAGATGTTGGCGTTGAACATTCGAAACGTTTTTATCAACGACGGTTTGGCGCTCTCCCTTTCCGAGAGAGGTGCTGCCATTGCCCGCATGCGCCATGATAGAAGCAGTAATCTGATTGCCTTGTCACGCATCTATTCAGATATGAGTGTGGATTCTTCTGATGGAGTTCGGTAAATATATCGGCTAACTCATCTTTAGAGACTATATTGGTTATATTCTAGATAATATTAAGATTCTATCTTATGTCTTTCTATTTTTTCAGGGTTATCAGTTTTTCTTGCGGAAGAATTATGTGATTAATCATATCTGGGCAACTTATTTCGGAGTTTTTTGGCTTGCTTTAATGATTGTTTCGGGGATGAATCCCTATGGGCTGTATGATGTAAGTATTTCTGTTTATTTTATATTTGGTTTGTTTGTCTTCTCATACATATTAGGACTGGGGGTCGGCGTAGGGCGCGACAGAAGTGTTCTTCGGAACGGGTTGGAGAGTTCTATTCTGAATAGTATAGTGCTTTTCAATGGCAGAGTTTTTAAACTCTTTTCTTTTTTATTGTGTTTGGTATTGGCGTTTTACTTGCAAAGGTATTCTGCTTATTTGCTCGCTTCAGGGTTTGATGAGGCCCGTTCTGCGAGATTCGAATCAGGGGCCGTTTTTGCATCAGTCTATGAAACGATTCTATTTACTTATTTGGTGAGCGGAAGTGTCTGGTTTGCAAAATTTGTAGTTGCCTTTGGATTTGTTTTTCGTGGCTTATCGAGATTTTCTTTTTTTACGTGTTTGTTGGCTTGCTTGCTATACCTAGGCTTTGGAGGGGGAAGGAATATTCTTCTTCAGATTTGTCTTTTAGGGATATTTCTCCTAGTTATCAGGGGTGAGATAAAGAGGTTTAAACTTGTGCGACGGATACGGATTTATTGGCTTGGGTCCGCTGTTCTTGTCTTCTACGCATTATCTGTTATATCGACATTCTATCGGTTAACACCTAGTGGTGATCTAGGTTTTGAGGAGTTTGTAGACGCCTCGGATATCTTATTCGAACATTTCATTGTGTACTTTACCGGCTCTTTTCGAGCATTTCAGTATGCATTGGAGAATTATGAGTCAGTATTAGGGCTAGGGTATGGAAGATTTACGTTAGGCGGAGTGGATGAGGTCTTTGCTCTGTTATTTCGTTTGCTAGGTTTTGATACTATGCCCCACTCTAACTCCTGGGGCGAGCTTCTTGCGGCTCCCATTAGCGTTAGTTTGAGCAATAGCAATTTCAATGCTCTTTATACGGCTGTATTTAATTTTTATTTTGATTTTGGCGTTTTTGGGGTGTTTTTTTGGGGGCTTGTTTTTGGGGCTATTTGCTCATTTTTTATGAGGAAGTTGATAGCTAGGTCCAGTGCCTATGATCTATTCGTTTGCGCTTTTATGTTTACTGTGTCGATGCTGACTCCTTTAAGTTGGGCATTGACGGCGGGATCTTCCTTTGCTGTGCTCTTGGTCGCTTATCTGGCTGGTGGTTTTTCAGGTCGTCGCGCCGCTACCTAATTTCCTTGATTGAATTGTGTTCGCGATCTCCAATCTATATATTTATTGTAAGTTGATTTGCAATTTATTGAGAGCAATGGTGTTTGCTATTTAGGTATTCTTGTTTGCGGGGATTAAATGAGAGTTGTATTCTTGGGTGGTTTGTTTTCGAAAGAGAAAGAGTTGTTTTTTCTTTCAAGAAGCAAGAGTAATTTTCAGGTTGCCGCTAACACGTTGCAATGGAGCCTTGTTCGTGGTCTTGATCAGCTTGCAGGAACACCGATCGATATAGTGACTATTCCATTTGTCGGCGATTTCCCAAGAGACTATAGAGATCTTGTTGTTGGGGGGCATGTTTTCGAAAGAGGGAACTCTAGCTTAAGTCATAGCATTGGTTTCCTTAATTTAAAATTAATTAACATTCTTTCTAAGTTTATTGAGTGTCGTCGGGTTCTTAGGCGTGTGATAGATGAAAGCGCTGATGGTCGAGATCGTTGTTTGGTTGTGTATGGATTGTTCGTATATCTTGTAGCTGCTGCCGTATCGGTTAAGGGCGACTTTCCAAATGTTCGGGTTTGCGTCGTTGTTCCAGATCTCCCTGACATGATG
>CALBHK010000267.1 GCA_937894565.1 uncultured Chlamydiae bacterium | reverse complement strand
TCGCAAGAGCTTTCAATTTAATCCCAATATGGTCTTTGGAGTGGTATGAGTATATGATCGTGTGATCCCATCAAGAATTTATTGTGAGGGCTAAGACGAACAATCACTTCTTTATCATTGAGACCTACTTCATAGACCTCATTACAAATACCGATCACCATTCGTCTAATAAATTTTGGATGCTCTTTAAAATGTTTGGCTACGATAGTCTCTATCATGAGCTCGTGGGAGTGTTTCATTTTTTTATAAAACTTTTGATGGCATCTTTAGAGCTTTGTTGCAGTTTAAGCTGATTTGGATCCATTTCCCATCGTTTAATAGTTGCCAAGGATATGCTTAATTTATCAGCAAGTTCAGTCACGGAAAGCCCATGCCAATTGCGTAGTTCAGCAATATTGCTTCCAGTTAGACAATCAACATTAAAAACAGGAGGGCTCTTTTTTTTCACAACCTTTTTTATTTTTCCAGTCTTCGTTGCCTTTACTTTTTTTACCTTTATTGGCTTATTTTTTTCAATTTTCTTTAGCTTAACCGACTGAGCTTTTTTCGAATTCACCGCTTTGAGAGGCTTTGCAATGGGAGCGTTTGCTTCCTCAAAATCAAGACCAAAGATATCTGCTAATTCTTCCTCCTCAAGCTGATTATCAGATGCTTTAGCTTCCAAATTCAACTGGGCATTAACCAATTCGGAGGGATCTACACCCCGTAATAAAAAAAGCAACTCAGGTGTTAAATCTAACCGAGCGCCAACCCCATACAACACAGCAGCAACATGTTTACACATATCGGCCCAATCCGGACAGCTACAAGAACATTTAATTTCTTTTGGGTTAGGAAAAAGCCCTTCTTGATGATCTGATATGACTTCCATGACATGATTCGATATTTTCCCCTGTAAAAAATCGATTAGAGATCCCACGTGCTCTATACATCGCTTTTTAATCGCTTCCCATTTCTCTTTTGGTAATTGTGTAATTTTTACCACAACTTGGTAGATGGAGCTCCCGCTGACCAACGCTTCAACTTCCCCTTCTAAAATATTTAAATGACATACACTTCCATTGCGAACGTAAGTCCTTCCTCGCGGCAAACGATTCTCATAATCAGCAAAAGATTCCAGATGATCGCACCAACGCTTTCCCCAGAATTTTTTGACTATCAGACGTCCCTCAATCTCAACAGGCTGAATATTTTTTCCTTGTTTTTTTAGTTTATCCATCTTTTTCTTTGCATCTGTTCGTCTTTCTGCGACTGAAACGTATGGTTTCCATCCCCACATAAGGCCCTCTAATTTGCTATTGCTCGATCAATGTCAAGCGTTAATAATTTTAATAATTCATCATTAGGTAACTCGGTGATCTTCACCTCATCAGTAGATCCTAAGATATCGCTCATCAGCTTCTTTTTCGACATAATAATTGCATCAATTTGTTCTTCTACCGTTCCTTGCGTAATAAACTTGTGAACTTGGACATTCTTTTTTTGACCAATTCTGAAAGCGCGGTCGGTGGCCTGGTTTTCTACTGCAGGATTCCACCAACGATCAAAATGAATCACATGAGAAGCTGCTGTTAATGTTAAGCCAACCCCTCCTGCCTTTAAGGATAAGACAAAAAAAGGAGGGCCATTGTCATTTTGAAAAGCTTCAACTAAATTTTTACGCTCTTGTATAGGTGTTTTTCCATGAAGAGTTAATCCGCGCCTTCCGAAAATCTTCGAAAGATACTTCTCTAGATGAGGGATTAACTCGCTAAACTGAGTAAAAATTAACACCTTTTCTTGACGCGCTGCCAACTCTTCACATATTTGCCCCAACCGCTCAAACTTTCCACTTTTCATCGGATCGTATTCAACATTGCCAATATATTGTCCAGGATGATTACAAACCTGTTTCAGCTCCAATAAAGCTTTGAGAACTGCTCCGCGACGATTTATGGCAGCCCCGGTTTTAAGCGTGTTTGTTAATTCATTAACGATCGATTGGTAATACCCCGCTTGCTCTTTAGTTAAATAACAATATGCATCTGTTTCAATTTTTTTTGGGAGGTCTGAGATAATTTTTGGATCTGTCTTCATGCGGCGCAAAATATATGGACTAATGAGTTTGCGAAGGGGATCAAAAAGGCATCCATTATTTTGCAGAGTATCCACATACTGTTTAAATCGCGCTGCAGTCCCTAATAATCCCGGATTCAAAAAATCAAATAAAGACCATAGGTCAGAAAGTCTGTTTTCAATAGGCGTACCCGTTAACGCAATTCTGGCGCGGGAATTTAACGCCTTAACAGCTTTTGTCTGCTTTGTCCCTTCGTTTTTAATAGCTTGCGCTTCATCTAAGATCATCAAATTCCACGAGAGATTTGATAACCAATTTAATTTTGTCACCATCGAATACGTTGTGACGACGCAATCAATATGATTAAGCCATTGGCTTTTCTCAAGATCTGCCAATGTTAATTTTTTTGATTCTGAAGGATGAAGCAAAAACAATTTAAGAGAGGGGGTAAATTTGTTTGCTTCTTGTTTCCAGTTACCCAATAGAGATGCGGGAACCACAAGCAAAGAAGGGAGGTTCACGTTTGGGGATTTTTTTTGATGTAATAGCAAACATAAAATTTGGATAGTTTTTCCAAGGCCCATATCATCAGCTAAGCAGGCGCCTAGTCCCAGTCCTGAAAGTAATTTAAGCCATGCAACCCCTTCATGTTGATAAGGCCTTAAATTGGCAGAAAGACCCTCTACATTCTTCACTCCAATTTGTGAAGGGTCACGCAATTTTTGTAAAAGATCTTCAAGTTCCCTGTCCGCCTTAATATTTACCCAATGCCGCACCTCATTGGCCTGTGATTCCTTATCAAGGTCGGTAGGGGCGCCCGCAAGAAGTCGCATACCCTCAGCAAAAGATATTCTCCCATCTTTAGCATTCTTTTGGACCATCTTCCAGTGTTCTAAAGCTTCTTGCAGTTTCTCTTTATCAACTTCAATCCATTGCCCTCGAAGACTAATCAAGCGCTCTTGAGCCGATAAAATCAGCTCCAACTCTTCTTCACTCAAAAGATCATCGCCCAATGCCATTTGGACATTGAAGTTTAATAAAGAAGACAATCCCAAAGCAGGCTGCACCGAACCACTAATCGTTATTTTTACTTGGGGTCGTGGCTTTCTTTTCCACCAGTTTGGAATGCGAACTTGCAAACCGCTCTCCTCAAGATGGGGAATAGAAGAAAGAAACTGATAGGCTTTGTTTACAGTCCAAGCCAAAGGTTGATAAATCTCTGCATTTGAAAGCAGCTGTTGCACCCAAGCACATTTTTCAGAAGCATTGTGGACTGGAGTCAATAATTTTACTAAAGCTTGTTTATCATTAAAATCAGAATATTGCTTCAGAGCTTGTTTTAAAGGAAGATGTTTCAGTCGCCCGCCCTCTCCTAAACTTGTGGAATATGTGGCTAAAAAAGCAAAGGGATAGTCGAGATTTTTTGTATTTTCAGCAAGATGGAAACAAACCCTTCCCACTTGAACCCATAGAGGAGCTAGTTGAGCAAGAAAAGCTTGAATATTCCCTGCTTGTACAACTTTTTCGATTACCCAATGATTTAAGCTATCCCACAAATCTTTTAGCACTTCAATAGATAAATATTCTCCACCCAGCATAGGTGGGGCGGAAACCACCCATTGGAGAAATTTTTCAGGATCAGCAAAATTGTAAGATAATTTGTTACTACTTTGGGTGTCACTATTTTGGGAACAATGACATAAGTGCGTGAGATAGTAAGACGCAATATCATGCCAAAAACAAAACGAGGGGTCGTAAATACTTATTGATTTTTCGGCAGCAATCATGAACCAACCAAAGCGCCAATCTTCATCGAAAGCTTTAGTAATATTTTCTAAACCTTTAACAATTTCACTTTCATAGACGAAATGTAATCTGCGAGCGGGAGAAAGGCTGATAGAATAAGAATTATCGCTCATAAATTAGTACAGGTATGTTATTCTTGTTAGAATGAACATTCTAAACTTTTTCAATAATCTAAACAAGAAAATAATAGCCTTTGGCAGAGCAATTAAAAGAGTCAATTAAACATTGTTTGCGCTGATAATAATGCCCGCTTTGCATGCTGCTAATGGGGGAAGTGGCGGCCATGGGGGTCATTCTCCTGGTAGTGCCTTGAGTTGCATATCGGATAGAGTTTCTATGACTTCACCTAAATTCTGACCTTGATCTCTTGTATAAATTATATCATTATTGATATAATTAGCTGAAAAGCGGGGATCAGATAAGTGACCGTGAAACATTTGCTATGGATAGGCTCAGCTAAACGAGATCTAATGGAAATGCCGGGTGATGTGATAGATGATTTTGGATATGGACTTTATCAAGCACAGATAGGGAAACATCCTGACATTGGAAAGCCTCTTACTGGGTTTGGCGGAGCAAGCGTCATAGAGCTTGTGCAAGATCATAGAGGAGACACGTTTAGGGCGGTGTATACGGTTAAGTTTGCCGATGTCATCATTGTGCTACATGCCTTTCAAAAGAAGAGCAAGAAGGGAATAGAAACTCCAAAAAAAGAGATAAATCTTGTTCACTCAAGGCTTAAGTTAGCTGAGGAGATTTATAGAGAATGGAAACGTCAAGGAGGCAAAACCAATGACTAAAAAAGAAACGCTAGAATATGAGGTTTCATCAGGGAATATCTTCGCAGATCTTGGAAGAGATCAACCTGATGAATTATTGGCTAAGGCTAAATTGTTAGATAGCGTTAGTACGCTTATCAAAAGCTCTGGCCTTTCCCAAAGAGAAGTAGCAGGTAGATTAGGAATCACCCAGCCAAAGGTTTCCATGCTGGTTAAAGGACGACTCTCTGCATTTAGCACGGATACTTTGCTCCATTATCTTTATGTTCTGGGCTGTGAAGTGCAGATTCGTGTTAAAAAACCACGAGCAAAGACTGGTATATTCAGCCATAGGGGTTCTATTGCAGTTTGTTGATAAAGAATATATCGCTATGGGAAAAATATTATGAATTTTCAAATCAAGCAGAATAAGCTTACAGATGAAGTTAAAAAAAAGATATTTCAGAGATTTGCGCACCGAGCGATTAAAGCTACAGGAATGAATGGGCTCAATGAAGATCCGATCTCTTTTGAGATTTTAGATAAAGAAAAAGCAGCCGGCGTAAAACCGGCTACCGTTGGTTTAAGTTAATTCTTTTTCAGCAAACGCTTTCATTGCCTTTGCCAAAAAAGGTGCAAGCTCTCTATGAATAGGATCTAATTGTTTTCTAAACCCAGGATGCTCCTCATAAAGCTCTGATAGCGCCATATATACTTTTTTTATGGCATGATTAAACTGTTCAGTGAGGGTGTGGTGTTTTTTTATGAGACGCTGCACTTGGTTAGAAGTAGGCAACAGTCCTTTTTCCATACAGTCAGCAATTTTGCCATAAATCTCATTGCTTGTTTTTGCAATTTGTTCTCTTTGCATTTCATCCACTTCAAGCTCAGGATTTTTCAAGCTGTTTAAGACAAGCTCTTCAGCAGCAAAATAAGATTCATTGCCTTTTCCCTTGGTGAGGAGGCTAAATCCATTAAAAAATTCTCTATCTTTCATTTTTTTCTTACCTTGTAAGTGTTTGATTGTTTCATCGATGGTTTCAATCAGTTTTTCAATTTTCTCCCTCTCTTGGTTTAAAGCTTTTTTGTGAGAATGCAAAGCTGTAAGTTGATCAAAATCAGTTCGTCCAACTACTTTACTAATCTGCTTAATCGAAAAACCCAGTTCTTTAAAAAAACAAAATCTGCTGCAGTTGCAGAAGTTCGTTTTCTTCATAATAACGATACCCGTTTGATCCATAGTAAGCTGGTTTTAGAAGACCCGCTTCTTCGTAAAAATGCAGCGTACGCACCGTTACGCTAGAGAGTTCGCTTAATTTTTTAACTGTGTAAGCCATCAACGCCTCATCTTTTAATATCTCTATGATATTAACTGAGTATATTCATTATAAACAATGACGTAAACGTTAGAGTAAAGTGTTGCAGACACTTTTTTTAGAAAATTTTATGTAATAAATTAAAAAATTTAAAAAAAAGAGAGACAAAAAATTTGAATTGTGATAAGTTTCATCTCATAAAAAAGCTCAGGAAGTATCTGTTGATGGTAATTCTTGTGTTTCTTTTCGAAAAAAATAAAAACTGGGTCTATGAAATTTAGTGATAATATTCACAAAAATATTCATTTCTCTTATTCATAAAAACAAGGAATAAATCATGAAAAAATATTTGTTGCTTACAACGTTGTGTGCACTGATAATAATGCCCGTTTTGCAAGCTGCTAACGGGGGAAGTGGCGGTCATGGGGGTCATTCTCCTGGTAGTGCAGGAAATGGCGGTAATGGTGGAAATAGTGGTTCTGGAAACGGTGGAAGTGGAGGAAACGGCGGTCATGGGGGCGTGAGTGGCGGTAACGGTGGTCACGGAGGAGATTCAAAATGATGAAAATTCCTTTTAAAGCACTGCTTTTATTTGTCACAGCAGTTAATATGTCTGCTACGTTGTATGCTGGAGATGGCGGACATGGAGGTCACGGCGGAAATAGCATTCATGATGATGGTGGAAATGGCGGTAAGGGCGGAAATAGTAATTCCGGATACGGCGGTAATGGTGGACATGGTGGAGATAGCGAATCCGGCAGAGGAGGGGATGGAGGAAACGGTGGAGATGGATCGCAAGGAGGTGGACGCGGAGGAATGGGGGGGTCAGGCCCTAGCGGAAGTGGAAATAATGGACAAGATGGTAAAAAAAAGTAATTAAGGATGAAAATGAAGATAATTAGATTTTGTATGACTTTTGTGTTTTCTCTTATTTCTATAATGTCAGTGGAGGCATACGGAAAAAGAGAATTAAATAACTTTCAACCTGCTAGAGCAGAAGATGGAGAAAACGGTCTTTTTGGTCATTTAGAAGATGGAACTGATGGAAAAGACGGTAAAAAAGGCATCAATGGCCAGGATGGCGGTCATGGCGGAAATGGCGGTGGAAGTGATTATGGCAATGGTGGAAATGGTGGAAACGGCGGAGATGCCGAATAAGAGGGTCTAATATATTGCGCGCTTTCTTGAAAAAAGCGCGCGATACAGGTATTTAATATTTATTTGTTTGTATTTTATAGTTAAATTTTGTTGTATTTGTTTTCCTTGCATTAAAGTGTTTAAATTCTTGATAATGTCTTTCATATTGTAATCCGTAATAAAAAATAAAAGAGAATAAGAAAGATGAAAGCCATTTTGTTAGTATTGACGCTATTATCGGCTGTTAACATGAGCTTTGGAAAGGAAGAATTATCTCATATTCCTATAGATTCATATGAAAATAGCATGCATCAAATTAGTATAGATCCGGCAGTTGTGGAGAAGTATCAGTCTGCTTCAAAGTTTTTTAAAAAAGCAACTCCTCATGAAACGCAATTAGTGACGTATGAGACTTTAGATACAGGAGTGAATTGTCACGTGGGTTGGTATTCTGATGGATATATAGTCACAGCATTAAACGGATCAGAAGCGGGAAAACAGGTAGTTTTCGTAAAGGGTAATATTGTAGGCATTTCTTATGATGTGCAGTTTAGAGAGGATTACTTTATTCATAAGTACACGTGGGGCATTGTGTATTCGTATTCTAAAAGTCAGAGAGTTGTATTTAATTAATTTTTAAGGTGTTATTGTGAGAATTCAATTTTTTTTAATGTTGTTTTTAGTTGCTTTAGGGGAGTGCTTTGGTGATCGGTTTATTCATTCAACCAAGTATGAGGATCAAGAAGAAGTGTTTGTAGACGGGGGATCAGTGATTGTTTCAAATAAAACCAACTCTGTCTTCATGTACCAAACATCAGAGAGGATGAGTGATAGGGGGAATTTTTATTTCTCTATTTCAAATGAAACCCATAGCCCAATTAATTTTTGTTTTTCAGATCTTAAGGTAACCGATCAATGGGGTAGGGATATAAAGGTAGTGCATAAAAAAGAATTAATAGCAGCTAAGAAAAGTGCCCACAATTGGCAGACATTTGCTTCTTTATTATGTTTGGGGATAGAGTCGGCGAATGCTCAAAACGCCGGGAAAATTCATTATCAATCTCATACGACAGATAACTACAGAGCTAATTTTAATGCTTATGGGTCCAATCAGAGTTGGGTACATGGCTCTGTTTATGGAAGTGGGAGCTCTACAACTACTGGGACAGTGCATTGTGAAGCCTTAAGACAGCAGGCAATCAGGCGTGTTCAGGATGATGCAGGACGGCGCCAGGAACAAATACAAGCGCATTATCATGATTGGGAATATCGATTAAATAACTTTTATTTTGATTCTAATACCATATTTCCTAAAACATCCTATTCGGTCAATTTTCAAATTGTTTTGGATAAAGAGGTAGAAAAAGATGTCGATGAAGGGCTAGCCAAAAGCGCAGACGTACTTGAAGCAGTTTCTTCTCCTTTGCTCAAGCCAGAAGAACTCGGAGTGGAGTTTCTCGAGGCTATCTTTAACTCAAATAGCTCTTGCTGGCTATCCAGCCACTTGTCAATAACTTTGCCGACCTCTTCATCAATTTTCTTGCACTCCAAAAGCATGTGGCCTTTGTCAGGAAAGACCACCAGCGAGGTCTGCTTGGAGCCCATTTTAGGCAACATGACCTCGAGAGTATCAGTTTTCTGAATGCGATCCTTCTCACCTGCAATCAGCAAAATTGGCATAGACTCAGGAATATTGGCAATTTCTTTAACCGAAATTTTATTGGTTACAGCCGCCTTAATGAGATTAGTTATGCTCATCTCTTTCGATGTTTCAGTGTTATTCATCAATTCAAGAGCAACCTCTTTGTCTTCAGAAAGAATAGGCTGCATGTATGGCTTGATATCGATGCTGTTGTCAGGGTTATGCAGCCCCTGAAAAAAAGTCTTAACCCACAAAGGGCGCGGATGAACGCGAGTTCTAAAGACCGCACCGGAAGCAATAAAACCATCCATCAAAGATGGCTCTGTGGAGGCCTCCCAAATAGCCATGTTGGCACCAAAGCTCTCGCCCACGCAGAAAATTGGCTTGTCAGGGTACTTCTTGCGCAATACCTTGAGAATACTGGTGATATCGTCTTTGCTCTGGCCGAAATGAACTCCGCTATCTCCAGCAAAACCATGATTGGGTGTGCGCCAATCACCAAACCCTCTCATATCATTGGCATAAACGATATAGCCTTTCTCGGTAAAGTGAGCGGCCAAATTACCAAACATTTTTCCGCTAAAAATCAAACCCTGAAGGGCCACAATCACACCCTTAACAGGCATATTAGGATTGGTCCAAGAGTGCACTGGCAGCATCAACTTCTGACCAACGTCACTCTGATTGAGATATTCAGAAGCAGCCGAGGCTGAAGGCAGATAGACAGCAGACAACACCAACTGCATTACAGCCGCCAAGGATATTAATCGCCTACCGCACCAAGCCTTCACTCTTGACTATTCCCAACTATCCTTACCAAGGTCGCAACAAGATTCTACTGTTACAGACCTATTTGTTTCCTACCCATTTTGTTTCGCAGACCAGCTATTCACTAGTTTTGCCACTTTCGCCAGCCTTGCCAAGCGCTACTTGAGGCAAGAAACAATTGATCACAACAGCCATGACAACGGTAATGGTATACAAAACAAGAGCCTGAACAACGGCCTGCTGCAGTGTTCCCTGCCGCACTAAACTTAGCATAACAGCACTCATCAAACCGGTACCGGCAGTTCCACCAAGAGAACGGAAAAATTGAGTCATCGAAGTTGCTACACCCATGGTCTCAGGGGCAGCAACATTCTGAATCAAGATTGTGTGAACACGCAAAAGCAAGCCTAGGCCTATACCTCCAATGGCAGCGTCAATCAGCAAAGCGCTAATTTTCAAATGGCCAATTTGCACATGCCAAGCAAGAAGAGCTGTTCCTACAGCCAGGAGGACAAGCGCAAGAATGCACAAAAGCTTGTATCGCTTAGTTTTGGCAACAATAAAGCCACCGACAATACTAGCTAAAGCAACTACTACCATCAAAGGCGTAAGGGTTAACCCAGAGGCAGTTCCTGTCATTTCCACCATTTGCTGCAAAATCATGGCCAGCAGAAGCATCGAACCAAACAAACCAATACCTGTAATAAATACAGTCATCAGTGATATAGCAATGAGCCTGTCAGAGAAAAGCGACAGTGGTATGAGCGGCTCTGGGGCACGGTTCTCACGCCAGAGAAAAGCTATAAACATCAACCCAGACAAGCAAAGTTCAACTAGCGGAATTGTGCCAATGGCTCCCATCTTGCCGATTTCCGAAACCGCCAGAATCATTGGCGCAATAAAAAGCACAAAAAACAATATTCCCAAATAGTCAATAACAGCCTTAGCTCTTGGTCTTAGCGATAAAGGAAATGATAAAGCAAACAACAAACAGCCAACTAAGCTAAGAGGAATATTCAAATAGAATATGATTCGCCAACTGTTTTTATCAGTAAGCCAACCGCCAAGAGCTGGCCCAATTAAGGCAGCCACAATAAATGCAGCAGCAAGAAAGCCCTGATACTTGCCGCGCTCAGCCACAGGAAATAGGTCACCAATAGAAATGAAACAAAGCCCAATCATGGCACCACCAGCGATACCTTGAAAAGCTCGAGCAAGAATCAACTGATCAATTGCATCACAACCAAACAGTGGATCTATTAGCCCGGCGCTACCGCAAAATACTGACGTCAGCCCAAAAAGGAAGGTCGCCACCAGCAAAACAGACTTAGCACCGTAGATATCAGCGAGTTTGCCTGAGAGCGGGGTAGCGATAGTTGAAAATAATAAATAAGCAGTGATTATC
>CALBHK010000266.1 GCA_937894565.1 uncultured Chlamydiae bacterium | reverse complement strand
TTGTAATGCGACTATTGCAGTATCGTCTTTATTCTCAGGTGTTTGTTTTTTTAACCAAAGTTCGAGTATAGCTTTATTTTCTCTTGCTTCCCGAAGGTCAGGATTAAGTTGAAGCGCATGGTTATACGCTAAAATAGCCTCTTTTATTTTACCGGTATGAGCTAACGCATTTCCCCGGTTATAGTTAGATATATCAGTATTTACTTTTTCGTAGAACCGACATTCCGCAGCTAATTTAGGAATAAACTACCTCATAGAATCTACCGAGTAATTTGAGTAGTTGTGTTTGGTGATCTTGAAGTCCAGTGATGGACCTTTGGCCGTTAATCTCTAGCGTATCTATGCCTTCGAATTGCAAGAAGACCCAACGTGCCGTCGGTCTGGAGGTCGTCTTGTTCTTTACCATACTTGGGAAGAACGCTTCGGTTTGTGCGAGTTGTTCTCTGATTTTGTGTTCTAAACTAGCGTAAACAAGCAAGCTCAACGTCATTATCATTAGCAACGCTTCAATGCGCTCAGGCTTTTTCAAGAAGATGGAAGAGGTTAAAAACTCAGGGCTTTTTAGAAAACGGAAGCCGCGCTCGACTTTTTGTTGCGATTTGTAATGTGCTAGAAGAGCCGCCATGGTGAGTGCTTCATTGTCGGTGTCATTCGTCGCGAGGATAAACATGCCTACTTTGAGCTTAGCCAGTTTTACTTTTTCTAGGTCGGTGAAGGGGGCGGCTTCGATAAAGTATTGGTATCCTGTCGGTGCTTCATCTGTCTTTGGGCGGCCCGAATGAGAGTAAGTCGGCTGTTTGATGAGAGTGCCTTGTTCAAACCCAAGTAAGTCACATTGTTTCTTGAAATCGTTAAACGCTAATTCTGCGTCAACTTCACAAGCGAATGGTTTTTTACTTAGCTTTTCCAACGCTTTGATTTCTTTTGCTATGTTTTTCTCTAAGTTCTTGAAGAAAGTGATTTCTTCCCGCTTGGTGGCCTGTTCACTGTGAACGAGCAACCAACGTTGATTGACCTTTCCGTAATCCGAGTCTATCCAACATCCTGAGTAGCCATGACCGATAGTGCTTAATTGCTCTGGCTCTAGCGCAAGTAGTGCTTGTTTTGCGAGCTTGATGGTCATGGGGACACGGGTAATGAATTTTTGATTTTGCTCATCTAGCGAGGAGATGCTTTCTTCGGTGTACAAAGCGGCATCAGCGATAAAGTAACGACTATTTTGCGCGGCTTTTAGGCAATGTATGTGTCTTTTAGTGACTTCAGCGAATGCCTTGGCATCATTGGTGTTACCACTCAGTGCTTGCATGTAAACAGGAATACCTGCTTGGTTTTCACAGATGAGTTCAAGCACGACTTGGTTAAGCTCTGGCCTATGATCCCGACTATAACCTCTTACAAGCTTAATCACGTTGGTGTTTTCATCTTGTGCATACTCACCATCAACGTGGAAGCTAGTGATATCAAGATGAACAGAATCGGTCGTCAAGCCCAGTTTATCAACAACACGCTCAGCAATAACCTGATAGAGCGCTGAGACATCGGCTTCGTATAGAGCATCTAATGTGCGGCCTAGTACATCATCAGTCAGGTGGTGTGCTTCAATGTCTTTGGCGAGTAGCTTAGATACAGGCTTGGTCTTAAAAAAGTCCGAGAACATGTGCAGTGTTCTGCTATGAAAGCCAAGTCCATTTAGGAGCATGGCCAATACCGCGTCACCATGAGAAACATTGTGGTCAGAATATTTTGGGATAACGGCATCTATCATCCGTGGCAGGCCAATTTCGTGACAAAAGGCGGCAATGAGACCAAGGTGATCTAAGCGTTTAATAACAGGATGGGTAGACATATTTTGAGACCGTCAAATAGCAGTAATAGATCAAAACTGTCGATCGCGGTCAAGATGGTGTCGTAGTTTTTATGAAAAGCTGATCGCCAGATCACACTATTTAAATTCTGGAATTAGCTGCGGAATGACGGATCACTACCTTTGTTGTAATAATAAATTCCATCCTTTAATGTCGCGGATCCAGTAATATGATCTGACCCAGCAACAACGGACACTGGGTTAAGCGATTTTCTGTTGTTCAAATTCATCAGGGCTTTTGTAACCCAAATAGCTGTGTAAGCGCTGACGATTGTAATCAACTTCGATGTATTCGAATACCGTTTCTCGAATTTGCTGGCGCGTTTCAAACCGTTCTCCGTGGATCGCTTCAACCTTCAGACTATGAAAAAAGCTTTCCGAACAGGCATTGTCGTAACAGCAACCTTTGGCGCTCATACTGCAAATTAAACCATGATCGCGCAACAATGTTTGATAATCATGCGAACAATATTGACTACCTCGGTCGGTGTGCACGATGACACCTTTTGG
>CALBHK010000265.1 GCA_937894565.1 uncultured Chlamydiae bacterium | reverse complement strand
TCAGACGTGTGCTCTTCCGATCTGACTTCTTGCAAGAAGTTTATTTAAAAATGGGAAGATAAATTAAAAAATGGGAAGATAATAAGCCGGATTCTGTGACTCCCGAGGGAGCTGACGACCATTCATCTAGGAGAGATGTTGCCATCTCTCTCGAGCGTTTAGCAGCCAAGAGCTGCGGAGAACAGCATTTCACTTGGCTTATCTTGCATCGGATAGGGTTTACCACACTTTTGATCTCTCAAAATACGTCCTGCTCTCGAAGCAGGCATTTCACCCTCCCCCCAACTTAAAACTAAGCTAAAAGCTAAGTTTAAAAACTGGGGCGGTATATTTTCTGTGACACTTTCCGTAGCCTTACGGCCCCCGGTATTTCACCGGTATCCTCTCCTGCGATGTCCGGACTTTCCTCTCCCATATTTTATATGGCAGCGGTCGTCTCTCTTCCCAAAAAGTTTAGCTAGCTACTATTTTACGACGGCGTTTAGTGGCCACAACGCTTCCCTCTATTGCTTCACTATCCTGCCAGTAGTGGATGCGCGAACAATGTTCGCAGAAAATTAAACGCTCTCCCTTACGTACGACATTCTCGTGTTGGGCAGTTAAAATAATATGACATCCACTGCAACTACGATTTTCAATAGGGACAATCACACGGTCTTTTTTGTTGCGCAACAGACGCTCATAAACAGCAAAAACCTCTTTATCTACGCCTTTAACTAGTTCATCGCGCACTTTTTTAAGCTCTCGGCCTTCTGAATTGATTTGTTCAATGCTTTCGACTATTTCTGATTCTAAGGCCCGGCTATTTTCTTCTGTTTGGCTAGCTGTTTCCGTGATCGTGTTGCATATCTCTTCTTCCTCAGTTATTTTATCATAAAGATCACTCAATAATTGCTCTTTTAAATGACGTTCTTTTTCCGCAGCCGAAGTTTCATGGGTTAAAGCATTAAATTCTTCTACTTTTTTAATTTCACCTTGGCGCGTTTCCAACTTTTTAAGTTGTGCAAGCACTTGTTCAACGCTAACTTCCATCTCTTTAGATTTTTGTTTAAGCTCCGCGATGTCTGTACTTTTTGTTTCTAACTGGCGTTTAAGATCCATTTTAATGGAATTTAATTTCTTGTATTCGTCTTGACGCTTCTTTTTAAGACCCATCAAGCGAATCATTTTCATATCCAGTTCCTGGATCTCAAGTATAGGCGTTAACTCTTGCAACATAAAAAGTTCCTGGGGGTTACATCTGATTTATGGATGATTTTATAATGTGTGAGGAAAAAAAGAAA
>CALBHK010000264.1 GCA_937894565.1 uncultured Chlamydiae bacterium | reverse complement strand
GCTCTTCCGATCTCCAATAAAGTACATGGTCTGTAGTCCTGAGAATTATTTTCATGAGCTTTTACGCCACATTCTATTGCTGTATCGACTTTTCTAATATCTCTCTTAACTCCTCCCAATGTAGTGAAATAAGCTGACAATAATTTTTTATTTTTGTTTAGTGAGATTTCAGTATTTTCTAAAAACTTTTCAGCCTCTTTACTTGCTTTAGCTTTTCTTAATTGACTAGAGGCATTAATAGCATGCCAATGTAATTTAGTTGTCTTATATTCATTAAGATAAAAATCAGCTTCCACACGATGAAATTTTATCTTAAGTTCATCTGTAAAAAATTGTCGTCCTTCCGAATTTAACCAAATAGCATCTTGTTCAGATAATCTCTGATTATTATCTAATAATTTCAATATATTAATTAACTTCGATCTATGCTTGTCAGCTATGTCATAGAAGTAAATATCATATTTTTTTATTAGATTTTTTTCTTTTTGCCTCTCTATATATTTAGGGTCAGATTCTAATTTTTTCCTACGTTCACGCTCAGCTTGTTCTCTAACTTTTCTTTCCTGAGCTAATTTTTCTTGTTGTTTCTTTAACTGAATTAGTTCTAATTCTCTTAATTTTTCCAAGCGTAATCTTTCTGCTTCTAATTGTTCTTGATGCTTTATTCTGTCATTAACAACTTCTTTCTTATATTGATTAAAAGAAATTTTACCTTCAACTAGACTATGTAAAGCATTAAGGTTTTGACGAACTAAATAGGCTTTCTCTGGCAAAGTTAAACTATCATTTTGCTTCGTTTTTAACTTTTGAATTATTTTATGAAGCATACTATGTGGGATCATTGAACTTTCAATATGATCTACACAATAAAAAACAGCATCTTTTCTCATATCATCAAGATATGTTTGATGTTTAACAGCATCCTCAACAGATACTTTACCTCGATAATTAGAATGGTACGTTTTTTTAAAAAATCTGCTTCTAGTCATTTCAAAGATTCAAAAATTATTACCATTCAATTAAATAACGATTTATAGAAGATTCAAAGCATAAAAAAATAGCCTAAGCAGAATACTAGGTATATTAAAACCCATCTGCCTAATTCCCCTAAAAACAAATGCTCTCAACTTCTCAACCGTTTCCAAAGCGTCGCACTTCGTGCTTTGGCTTTGGAAACGGTTGAGAGAGTTTCGGCAATACTTTCCCTAAAGGCGGTCATTTAAAAAAATGACACATCCTTTAAGTATTGCCGATTTACCGCATATTCTTTTGGCTTCGGAGCCACGTATATCGGTCGTATCCGCACATAGTTTTGCTGACTATGCAGACAAGGACTAAAGGTCTTGCACCTTCCCCCACGCGCTCCCTGTCGAAGTATGGCGATATCTCTGCGAGGGTTTCCCCAACATGCAACTTAACCAACCTATACAACTACTCTTAACGCTCCGCTTTTGTGAGATTCCCCTGTAGCGGTTTAGCCTTTCGACTATCGCTACGTTGCACCAGTGACACTTATTCCCTCCACATGCAACGCATGCCAATCCGTAAAACGGACACGCAGAAGCGGGCAAAGCTCGATCTATGATGCTTATTTGATGATTTAAAACACTGATTAACGAAGACTTATCATTTTGAGGCTTGATCTAAACACTGTTTATTGTAAAAATAGAGTTCAGGTACAAAAGCCTTTGGTGAAATCATAACGGTCGCTAAACCTTATGATCTTCGTTACTTGATGTCTCACCATCAAATAACTGCGTACCGCTGAATTTACTTGAAAACCCCTCTAAGTTGCAAGACTTAGGGGGATTTTTCTTTATAATTTACAATTACAAACTTACTTATCCTTATTTAAAGCAAATTTTCGCTTCTTAATCACTGTAATCGCCTTTTCTTGTGGAGCCATATTTTTCTGAATGGCGACCTGCTTCTCTACTGGTACAGCACTCTTTTCAATAGGCTTTGGACTAGATTCTTGAGGCTTCGAGCCTGTTGATTTTTGCAGAGTTGCCTCTTTTTTCTTAATTTTTATATAAATTTTATATACGACCCTATTGTGCTCTTTGATCTCCTTATTTTTACTCTTTATTTTTTTATATTGTTCTTTAAAGGGTCTTATAAAGTTTTGGACAGTTGATAGTAGTAAAGCTTCATCAGGGTGTATATCTGCTAATGTCTTTGGTGCTTCACTTTGTACAAAATCAATAAAATTTAAGGGAAATTTTTCAATAATCTCTGGAGTAGCAAAACTTACGAAGTTATACCCTTGATAAGAAATTACAGCGTAATTCGTATCCTGTTTAATCGGATGTTTGATATATCCCTTTACTGTCGCTTCTCCTTGATCCAATAGCTTTTTTAGATAGAAATCCTTGATGTGATTCTCTAACAATCTACTTTTTCTATAAAAATTAATCTTATTGTTAATCTCTTCTCGCTCTTCTATTTCATCAACAATATTTAACTTATGACTAAATTCAACAAATTGAGCATGATGATATTCAGCAAGTTTAGAAGTCCAAATTAAGATTTGTCCAAGATTATCAGGCTGAATAATCTCAATATCGTTGAAATCAAGTTTTTTCATTAGTGCAAGTTCTTCATGCTTGAACTCTTTCCTTTCCAAACTTGACTGTTTCAACATAACAACTTCTTTAACCACGATGTATCCTTCAAAAACTATAAAGTAAAAGCTCATTTGGTATTCATACCAAATGAGCTTTCTAATTAATCAATCAAACATTAAAACAAAAAAGGGAGGTCATACCTAATCAAGCACGTTTCAATGCCATAATATGGCGAACCATATCGTTAATATGCTGTTTTGTTTCATCATCCTGTGAACTTAGCCATGTTACAACATCGGCATCAAAAGCCTTTGCTTGAGCTATGGCATGACGTTCTTGCAATTTCTTCACAAAATTAGGCTTAACCAATGGCGCATTGGTAGGATCAAAATTTTTATAGCGTTCTAATTCATTTTGCATTGCTGTACCTCCGCTTTTGGTAATGTGATGGTTCAAATGCGGTAATAATTCTCGCAATATCTCCACGTTCAACCCAAACCACTGTTAGCAGTCTACCACGATTGCTTAAACCAACGGATATGAGTCGCTGTTCATCATAATGTCCAACATCATCAAAAGAAGTTAGCGCAGGATCAAGAAAGATACTACAAGCCTCATCAAACGTAATTTCACGCCCTCGATAGACTAATTCCATTTTTTGGTCATGCCATTCAAATAACATGCCGTAATATTCAATCAATGGCATGAGTTTCTTTTTCCTCTCGTACAATTGAAACTAAGTCAAAATTTTTCTTTAGCATAAGAAATATTCTTATTATTTGGGGTCGATAACACATAAATCATTATTTTTTGAATAATTGCATTGGTCTTTCATTATTCTGACACAAGGCTTAGATTCTTCTCCAACGGTACAACTTCGAATATCAAGCTGAATACCATCCTGTCTTAAACTTTCGATTTCAGAAATATTTTCAAGCGGTTTGATATAAACACTAAATAACCAAATGATACCAAGTATAAAAATAGTAAAAGTGCCTAAAATAATGGCTATCAGCTTCCATGAAAGTTGATCGCTGGATGATTCAATCGAGTTTTTTAAACGTCCAAGTGCTTTAGCGGTCTTGATAAGCTCCGCTGTTCCCTCCTGTAAGCCCGTATTTAGCGATTTTGATACGGTGCTATGGGTTTGCCCTGCGATGACCTTTTGAATACGTTCTTCAGTAATTTGAAGCTCTTTAACAGCCTGATTGACTAGGTTCTGCTGTTGCTCTGCAACTGCCATCAGTGCATATAGCTTTTTTTCATCAGGTGTCATCGGCTCATCCCCTTATAACTCATGGTTTTCTGTTGCTCTCGTTCTAATTTCTGCTGTTCTTTGTACTGCTCTAAAGCAAGCTGTTTGAAGCTGTCAAAATCAGCCTTAAAGCTCTCAATACCCTGTTTAATTTCTTTGTCTGAAATTGGGCTGTCTTTTAGTTCTTTCAGGTCTTTTTTCGGGTCGCCTAAATCAAGTCTTTCAAGCTCTTTATAGGCTGTTCGTGACTGTTGCAGGGCTTCCCTGATTTCAGGGTCTTTGGCTTGACTTGGTAATAGTTTCTTTTCGGGTTCTTTCTCTATGCCTTGCTCTTTGTAGCTTCGCATATCAATACGGCTGTCAATTTGGTGTTTTTCTAAATGGCTATTGCATAAATCTGCCCATCTTTGGCGTAGGTCTTTAATATCGGTTTTTCGTTCCTGGTAACTCTTGCCTGTATTGTCTTTTTTAGCTCCGCCACGTTCAGGATTTTTGCTGTTATAGCGTTTGAAATATTGCTCTGGATCTCGTTCGATTCCATCTTGCAGACGTTCATTAAACATGAGGTGGACGTGGGGCTGATCGTTGCCGTCCATTGCTTTAGGGTTATGAATCGCAAACTGATACGGATATTTTGAGCCAATTTCTGACTGAATGAAGTCCTCAACCAGTTCTAGGCGTTGCTCGGCATTCATCTCTCTAGGCAAGGCAATTTCATATTCTCGATAGGTACTGCCATTTTTGCGCTCGTAAAGGTCGGCTGCTTCCCAAAAGGTAATCGGATTATGTTCAGCCCATTTCGGCATGTTTCCATAACCGCTATGTTCAAGGTCGGTTTCTGCCTGTTCCTGTTTCAGCTTCTTTTCTTCGTCCCGATCAATATATTCGGCATGCGGTGCTGCCTTGCCTGCCTTGCCGACTTTGACACTTAAACGAGCAATCGCCATTAGGTTTTTTCCTGTTCCTTTTTTCGGTCTAGTTCTTTCTTAAATGCTCTTTGGTCGAGTATCGAAGCCCACATCATAATGATGATAAGTAGCGGTGCTGCAATCACGCCAAAAGTAATATCTTTGATTTTTCCCAGTACCTGTTTTAGTTGCATGCTGTTGCTCCTAGCTTTGGTACTTCTTTTTTTCATTCAATTTTCAATTGAACGAAAAAAAGAAGTTTCAGGGTTTTAGGGATGAAGTCCCTAACGTGCTTAGGTTTCTCAATGAAATTGAGAAACGTCTAAGCGCGCCATCAAATTTTTGATGGAAGTACAGGCGACAATCTCTAGAACGACTTTAACAAAATTACGTTACTCGAACGTAAATATTTTGTTATCGTTCTTTGAGTGTTGAGCCTGTGCTTTTGCGGTATCTGAATTAATGGAATTGAATATGAATAATGATTGGCTGTCTGAAAAAATCACCTATATTTCTGCTTTAAAAAATCCGAGTGATGCTCAAAAACTTTTATTGGAATTAGCAAAAACCCAATACCGTACACCCGACCAAGAGAAAAAACTTAATGCCCTGATTAAAGCTGAAAAAGCCATAGATCGAGCGAATAAACAAAAAGTAGCGGTTAGAAAATTACTGAATGCTGAAAAGGAAGCTGAACGAAAAGCTCGTACACGGCACCTCATCCAATTAGGCGCACTTTTTGAGATTGCTAACCTAGATCAACGTGACCCAGCCGAATTACTTGGAATTTTGCTTAAAACCGCTGAGATCGACCCAAATGATATGAAATGGCAGATTTGGAAGGATTTAGGACAAGAAACCTTAAATCAGCGTAAAAAAAATAATTAACCAATTTATTTATTTGGTAAAATATAAAGCTTATTTCATTAAATTTTATAGAGTTTTTTATGAAAAAAACAATTATCGGGGCATTAGCTATTTCAACACTTTTAATTTCTGCATGTAGTACATCACAACCTATGTGGAGAAAAGCAGGAATCACTCCACACGATGCTAATAATGCTTTAGCAAAATGTCGCTATGACGTAGGTTTAGCTAAAGTAAATCAAAATGAAAAAGCTGAAATGATACAAGATTGCATGATGGCACAAGGTTTCAGATATACCTATTAATCTTTATAAAATTCAAATAAATAGGTTTATTAATGAAAAAGTTCATAGGTTTCATATCCATCGCTATTTTTTGCACAAATTCTTTAGCAGAAATCCCTGTAAAAAATAATAGTATCCCTTTCAATAAGCTCCCTATAGAAATCAAAGAAGCAGTTCAAAGTAATTATATTGAAGCATGTCAGAGCATAGCCGAAGATGAAGAAATGTCTGTTAAAAATCCTAAAATAACTTTTAATAAAGGTTTTTTAGTAAATGTAGATTTTAATAATGATGGCTTAAAAGATTATATTATCCGATCTTCAAATGCTGGATGTGAAGGTGCTTACTCAATGTTCACTGGAAACAGTGATGGTTTTATAGATATCTACTTTCAAAATGAAGCAGGTAAATATGATCATGTTCTTAACTATTGGTTAGGACGTGAAGGATTAGAGCTAAAAAAAGTTAAAGATAACTATCGTTTTACATCTGAATACAACGACAGTTACTTAGCATGGGATAAATCTATAAATAAATTTATTTCATACTATGGCCCTGAAAAAAGAAAAGATATTTTAGATATAAATGATGAAAACTCTACCACTAGTCAAACTTCTACAGAAAAAGGTGAAGTTTTAAGACAAGCATTTAATTAAAAGTAAATATCTCTTCAAATAGCCTAAGCAGAAAGGGGGGTGTAGTACAATTCCGCCCTCTTACCTCCTCTAAAAACAAATGCACTCAACTTCTCAACTCGCCCCCAAAGCGTCGCACTTCGTGCTTTGGCTTTGGTGAACGGTTGAGAGAGTTTCGGCAATACTCTCCCTAAAGGCGGTCATTTAAAAAAATGACACATCCTTTAAGTACTGCCGATTCACCTGTCTATATTTGGCTTCGGAGCCACGTATATCGGTCGTATCCGCACATAGCTTTGCAAACTATGCAGACAAGGACTAAAGGTCTTGCACCTCTCCCCACACGCTCCCTGTCGAAGTATGGCGGTATCTCTGCGAGGGTTTCCCCAACATGCAACTTAACCAACCTATACAACTACTCTTAACGCTCCGCTTTTGTGAGATTCCCCTGTAGCGGTTTAGCCTTTCGACTATCGCTACGTTGCACCAGTGACACTTATTCCCTCCACATGCAACGCATGCCAATCCGTAAAACGGACACGCAGAAGCGGGCAAAGCTCGATCTATGATGCTTATTTGATGATTTAAAACACTGATTAACGAAGACTTATCATTTTGAGGCTTGATCTAAACACTGTTTATTGTAAAAATAGAGTTCAGGTACAAAAGCCTTTGGTGAAATCATAACGGTCGCTAAACCTTATGATCTTCGTTACTTGATGTCTCACCATCAAATAACTGCGTACCGCTGAATTTACTTGAAAACCCCTCTAAGTTGCAAGACTTAGGGGGATTTTTCTTTATAATTTACAATTACAAACTTACTTATCCTTATTTAAAGCAAATTTTCGCTTCTTAATCACTGTAATCGCCTTTTCTTGTGGAGCCATATTTTTCTGAATGGCGACCTGCTTCTCTACTGGTACAGCACTCTTTTCAATAGGCTTTGGACTAGATTCTTGAGGCTTCGAGCCTGTTGATTTTTGCAGAGTTGCCTCTTTTTTCTTAATTTTTATATAAATTTTATATACGACCCTATTGTGCTCTTTGATCTCCTTATTTTTACTCTTTATTTTTTTATATTGTTCTTTAAAGGGTCTTATAAAGTTTTGGACAGTTGATAGTAGTAAAGCTTCATCAGGGTGTATATCTGCTAATGTCTTTGGTGCTTCACTTTGTACAAAATCAATAAAATTTAAGGGAAATTTTTCAATAATCTCTGGAGTAGCAAAACTTACGAAGTTATACCCTTGATAAGAAATTACAGCGTAATTCGTATCCTGTTTAATCGGATGTTTGATATATCCCTTTACTGTCGCTTCTCCTTGATCCAATAGCTTTTTTAGATAGAAATCCTTGATGTGATTCTCTAACAATCTACTTTTTCTATAAAAATTAATCTTATTGTTAATCTCTTCTCGCTCTTCTATTTCATCAACAATATTTAACTTATGACTAAATTCAACAAATTGAGCATGATGATATTCAGCAAGTTTAGAAGTCCAAATTAAGATTTGTCCAAGATTATCAGGCTGAATAATCTCAATATCGTTGAAATCAAGTTTTTTCATTAGTGCAAGTTCTTCATGCTTGAACTCTTTCCTTTCCAAACTTGACTGTTTCAACATAACAACTTCTTTAACCACGATGTATCCTTCAAAAACTATAAAGTAAAAGCTCATTTGGTATTCATACCAAATGAGCTTTCTAATTAATCAATCAAACATTAAAACAAAAAAGGGAGGTCATACCTAATCAAGCACGTTTCAATGCCATAATATGGCGAACCATATCGTTAATATGCTGTTTTGTTTCATCATCCTGTGAACTTAGCCATGTTACAACATCGGCATCAAAAGCCTTTGCTTGAGCTATGGCATGACGTTCTTGCAATTTCTTCACAAAATTAGGCTTAACCAATGGCGCATTGGTAGGATCAAAATTTTTATAGCGTTCTAATTCATTTTGCATTGCTGTACCTCCGCTTTTGGTAATGTGATGGTTCAAATGCGGTAATAATTCTCGCAATATCTCCACGTTCAACCCAAACCACTGTTAGCAGTCTACCACGATTGCTTAAACCAACGGATATGAGTCGCTGTTCATCATAATGTCCAACATCATCAAAAGAAGTTAGCGCAGGATCAAGAAAGATACTACAAGCCTCATCAAACGTAATTTCACGCCCTCGATAGACTAATTCCATTTTTTGGTCATGCCATTCAAATAACATGCCGTAATATTCAATCAATGGCATGAGTTTCTTTTTCCTCTCGTACAATTGAAACTAAGTCAAAATTTTTCTTTAGCATAAGAAATATTCTTATTATTTGGGGTCGATAACACATAAATCATTATTTTTTGAATAATTGCATTGGTCTTTCATTATTCTGACACAAGGCTTAGATTCTTCTCCAACGGTACAACTTCGAATATCAAGCTGAATACCATCCTGTCTTAAACTTTCGATTTCAGAAATATTTTCAAGCGGTTTGATATAAACACTAAATAACCAAATGATACCAAGTATAAAAATAGTAAAAGTGCCTAAAATAATGGCTATCAGCTTCCATGAAAGTTGATCGCTGGATGATTCAATCGAGTTTTTTAAACGTCCAAGTGCTTTAGCGGTCTTGATAAGCTCCGCTGTTCCCTCCTGTAAGCCCGTATTTAGCGATTTTGATACGGTGCTATGGGTTTGCCCTGCGATGACCTTTTGAATACGTTCTTCAGTAATTTGAAGCTCTTTAACAGCCTGATTGACTAGGTTCTGCTGTTGCTCTGCAACTGCCATCAGTGCATATAGCTTTTTTTCATCAGGTGTCATCGGCTCATCCCCTTATAACTCATGGTTTTCTGTTGCTCTCGTTCTAATTTCTGCTGTTCTTTGTACTGCTCTAAAGCAAGCTGTTTGAAGCTGTCAAAATCAGCCTTAAAGCTCTCAATACCCTGTTTAATTTCTTTGTCTGAAATTGGGCTGTCTTTTAGTTCTTTCAGGTCTTTTTTCGGGTCGCCTAAATCAAGTCTTTCAAGCTCTTTATAGGCTGTTCGTGACTGTTGCAGGGCTTCCCTGATTTCAGGGTCTTTGGCTTGACTTGGTAATAGTTTCTTTTCGGGTTCTTTCTCTATGCCTTGCTCTTTGTAGCTTCGCATATCAATACGGCTGTCAATTTGGTGTTTTTCTAAATGGCTATTGCATAAATCTGCCCATCTTTGGCGTAGGTCTTTAATATCGGTTTTTCGTTCCTGGTAACTCTTGCCTGTATTGTCTTTTTTAGCTCCGCCACGTTCAGGATTTTTGCTGTTATAGCGTTTGAAATATTGCTCTGGATCTCGTTCGATTCCATCTTGCAGACGTTCATTAAACATGAGGTGGACGTGGGGCTGATCGTTGCCGTCCATTGCTTTAGGGTTATGAATCGCAAACTGATACGGATATTTTGAGCCAATTTCTGACTGAATGAAGTCCTCAACCAGTTCTAGGCGTTGCTCGGCATTCATCTCTCTAGGCAAGGCAATTTCATATTCTCGATAGGTACTGCCATTTTTGCGCTCGTAAAGGTCGGCTGCTTCCCAAAAGGTAATCGGATTATGTTCAGCCCATTTCGGCATGTTTCCATAACCGCTATGTTCAAGGTCGGTTTCTGCCTGTTCCTGTTTCAGCTTCTTTTCTTCGTCCCGATCAATATATTCGGCATGCGGTGCTGCCTTGCCTGCCTTGCCGACTTTGACACTTAAACGAGCAATCGCCATTAGGTTTTTTCCTGTTCCTTTTTTCGGTCTAGTTCTTTCTTAAATGCTCTTTGGTCGAGTATCGAAGCCCACATCATAATGATGATAAGTAGCGGTGCTGCAATCACGCCAAAAGTAATATCTTTGATTTTTCCCAGTACCTGTTTTAGTTGCATGCTGTTGCTCCTAGCTTTGGTACTTCTTTTTTTCATTCAATTTTCAATTGAACGAAAAAAAGAAGTTTCAGGGTTTTAGGGATGAAGTCCCTAACGTGCTTAGGTTTCTCAATGAAATTGAGAAACGTCTAAGCGCGCCATCAAATTTTTGATGGAAGTACAGGCGACAATCTCTAGAACGACTTTAACAAAATTACGTTACTCGAACGTAAATATTTTGTTATCGTTCTTTGAGTGTTGAGCCTGTGCTTTTGCGGTATCTGAATTAATGGAATTGAATATGAATAATGATTGGCTGTCTGAAAAAATCACCTATATTTCTGCTTTAAAGAATCCTAGTGATGCTCAAAAACTTTTACTTGAATTAGCTAAAATTCAGTACAGAACACCTGACCAAGAGAAAAAGATCAATGCCCTAATCAAAGCTGAAAAAGCCATAGATCGAGCAAATAAGCAAAAAGTTGCAGTTAGAAAATTATTGAATGCCGAAAAGGAAGCAGAACGTAAAGCTCGTACACGTCATCTCATTCAATTAGGCGCACTATTTGAAATAGCTAACCTAGATCAGCGTGACCCAGCCGAATTACTTGGCGTTCTTCTAAAAACTGCTGAAATCGACCCAAATGATATGAAATGGCAAATTTGGAAGGATTTAGGACAAGAAACCTTAAATCAGCGTAAAAAGTGACGTTTTATAATAAAAATCCCAATACTTAAATTGGGATTTTTGGAAACTAGAAGTTATTTTTTAATATCTTTTAACCAACTATAAAGGTATGGGTCTTTTTTCAATAAACTAGCAATCATTTCAATGCGTTTTGATTTATCTAATTTTAAAAGAATACTTCTGAGATCAGCATTTATAGATTTCTCTGGCGCACCTCGGTCACGTGCTTTGCTATACCAATCATGTCCAAGAGTATATTCATGGTTTTCCATATATAGGGGTCGTCTCAGGAAACGGAAAATATAGCACGCTAAGGATTTTCACTCCGACTTCTTTTAACGATATCCAACACGGTATTTTTGCTTAGATTGACCAGCCGACCGACTTGTCGATAAGAGTGTCCAGCAGACACCAACTCCAACACTTTAGGTGCCAGACGATCTGACTTGGTACGTTGACCAGGACGACGACCAAACACAACGCCCCGCGCTTGTGCCGCTGCTACACCAGAGCGCACACGTTCACGTAGTAAATCTCCCTCAAACTCTGCTAATGCAGACATCACAGAAGCCATGAGCTTTCCCTGAGATGTGGAAAGGTCAAACTGCAAACCTGTTTGTGCCACCAGAGATACCCCGAAATGCCCAAGATCTTGTAATGACTGTACGAGATCCACGGTGCTTCTGCCCCAGCGTGTCAATTCCGTCACCAAGATGGCATCGATTTCACGAGATTGCGCCATGGTCATCAAGTATTTTCTTTGCAATCTCTCATCCTTACTGCCTGATGCAGTTTCTTTCCAAACACCGACAACATCGTAGCCGCAACGATTGGCGTAGGCACGTAGGTCATATTCCTGTCGTTCGCAGGACTGATCGTTCGTTGATACTCGGCAATAAATGGCCGCATTCTGTCCCAATTGAACCTCCTTGCGAAATTGCAGCGCAAAGCTAAGCGTGGCGGTACAAAATAATGTACCTTTAATAGTTTAGTTTATTTGGGACTAATGAGCCATGCCGCGCCATTCTATTTTGTCGTCCACGGAATTGGGAAGCCTGTTCGAAATTCCAGATGATAGAGCTTTTATGCTTCAGCATTACACTCTGAGTGATTCTGATAAATCCATAGTCCATCAACATCGAGGGGCATCCAACAAGCTAGGCTTTGCAATTCAACTTTGCTACATGCGTTACCCTGGAGTGATATTGGGTATTAACGACGAACCATTCAAACCCTTACTTTTCATGATGGCTGCTCAACTTAGTATATCAGTGGACTGCTGGAATGATTATGGTCAGCGCGAGCAAACAAGACGAGAACATATTGCCGAATTGAAAAAAGTTTTTGGGTTCAAACTATTCACCTTGAGTGACTATCGGCAATCGGTCAATATGATGGTGGATTTGTCCCTTCAGACAGATAAAGGTCTTATTTTAGCCACAACTCTCGTTGAAAATTTACGACAAAAATCAGTCCTTTTGCCAGCTATAAATGCAATTGATAGTATTTGCGCAGAAGCAATCACATCTGCCAACCGCATAATTTATACTGCTTTGACGAGCTCACTTTCAGAAACTCATCGTCAAAATATAGATGCTTTGCTGAACCGTAAAGAGGGCAGCAAACTGACAATATTGGGGTGGCTTAGACAGTCACCAGCTAAACCAAACTCAAAGTACATGCTTGAGCACATTGAGCGGCTGAAGTGCTTACAAGCCATCGATCTACCTGAAGACATTGGAAAACACGTTCATCAAAATCGCTTACTGAAAATTGCTCGCGAAGGTGGGCAAATGACTCCTGCTGATTTGGCCAGATTTGAATCTCAACGTCGATATGCCACTTTGGTAGCAATCGTTGTGGAGAGTATGGCCACGATCACCGACGAAATTATTGACCTGCATGATCGCATTATTGGAAAGCTATTTGCTATCGCAAAAAATAAACACCAGCAACAATTTCAATCATCAGGTAAAGCGATCAACGACAAAGTGCGTTTGTATGGGCTTATCGGGAAAGCCTTGCTAGATGCCAAGCAAAATGGCAGTGATCCGTTTGCCGCCATCGAAACTGTTATTTCATGGGATGCTTTTGCAGCAAGTATTACTGAGGCAGAAAAACTGGCGCAACCCGAAGACTTTGATTTTTTACCACGAATTGGCGAGAGCTATGCAACTTTACGCCGTTACGCGCCAGAACTTCTTGCCATACTTAAATTGCGTGCTGCCCCAGCAGCAAAAGATATGCTTGCCGCTGTAGAGTTGCTCCGCAGCATGAATGTTGATAATACACGAAAAATCCCCTCTAATGCTCCAATAGCGTTTATCAAAAAACGGTGGGCAAGACTAGTCTTTACCGATGATGGTATTGATCGCCGCTATTACGAAATATGTGTGTTATCTGAACTTAAAAACTCGCTACGGGCTGGGGATCTCTGGGTACAAGGCTCTCGCCAATTCAAAGACTTCGATGAGTATTTAGTGACTGCTGATAAATTTAATCAGCTAAAACAGTCCAATGAGTTACCTCTAACCATTACTACTGATTGTGATCTATATTTGCAAAGTCGCCTTTCACTATTGGAGCAGAAATTAGCAATCATTAATCGCATGGCAGCGACCAACGATTTGCCTGATGCGATGATCAATCAATCTGGTCTAAAAATAACACCTCTCGATGCCGTGGCTCCTGATACAGCCCAAACTTTAATTGACCAAACAGCAATGCTGTTACCACATATCAAGATCACCGAATTATTAATGGAGGTCGATGAATGGACAGGCTTTACTCGACACTTCACTCATTTGAAAACGGATGACACTGCGAAGGATAAAGCGTTATTGCTCACGACCATACTGGCTGATGCAATTAATTTAGGGCTGACGAAAATGGCCGAATCATGTCCTGGTACAACTTATGCCAAACTCTCATGGCTACAGGCTTGGCATATCCGTGATGAAACTTATTCAACGGCATTGGCCGAATTGGTGAATGCTCAATTGAAACAACCTTTCGCTGAAAACTGGGGAGATGGCACTACCTCCTCATCAGATGGCCAACGCTTCCGCGCAGGTGGCAGAGCTGAAAGTACAGGACATATCAATCCAAAATATGGCGCAGAGCCTGGAAGGTTATTTTATACACACATTTCTGATCAATACGCACCATTTAGCAGTAAGCTGATCAATGTGGGCGTTCGTGATTCAACCTATGTTCTTGATGGGCTGCTGTATCACGAGTCTGATTTACGCATCGAGGAACACTACACCGATACGGCTGGATTCACCGACCATGTTTTTGCACTCATGCACATGCTAGGGTTTCGATTTGCACCACGAATTCGTGATCTGGGCGATACGAAACTCTATATTCCAAAGTCAGACATAGACTATGCCGCACTTAAACCCATGATTGGCGGCACACTGAATATCAAACAGATTCGTACTCATTGGGACGATATTTTGCGTCTGGCCGCATCAATCAAGCAAGGGACTGTCACAGCGTCGCTAATGCTACGTAAACTCGGTAGTTATCCACGACAGAATGGTTTGGCATTGGCATTACGAGAGCTGGGGCGTATTGAGCGCACACTGTTTATCTTGGATTGGTTGCAAAGCGTAGAACTACGCCGTCGGGTTCAAGCTGGATTAAATAAAGGTGAAGCCCGTAATGCATTAGCGCGCGCCGTTTTCTTTTATCGATTGGGTGAGATTCGAGATCGAAGCTTTGAGCAACAGCGTTATCGAGCCAGTGGCTTGAATCTAGTGACCGCCGCCATTGTATTGTGGAACACGGTTTATTTAGAGAGAGCGACTAACGCCCTACGAGGGCATGGTCGCACAGTCGATGATACCTTGCTGCAATATCTGTCACCGCTGGGGTGGGAGCACATCAATTTAACTGGGGATTATCTATGGCGAAGCAAAGCCAAGATAGGTGGTGGAAAATTTAGGCCATTGCGCGCAATTGAAAAACCTTAGCGTGCTATATTTTCCGTTTCCTGAGACGACCCCTAGTTGCACAAGCAACAGCATTTATATAGTTATTCATCAGTTTCATAATTATTTGTTTATCTTGTAACTCTGATGCAAAAACTGTATTAACGCTAATTCCTAACAAAAATGTAGTGGCTATAGCTTTTTTAAACACCTATTTCTCCTAATAAAATCAATATCTTAAATATACATCATATTAATTCAACCATTTGTTAATAAAAAGCTTAATTTATTAAAATTATTTAAAAATTAGATATGGCGAAAACTATGCGCCATATTTAGCACCATTGATTAAATATTTCTTGAAGTATGCAAAACTCTTAAAATGAAGACCTTCTTTTTTTCTTCATCAATTTGAATAATGGCACGGTATGGACTGTCAGAAATGAGCATTTCTCTGGTTCCTAAGCTTCCCTTTCTCTTAGTACGGTTGGGCGAGAAGTAGAGTGTTTCTAACTGATCAGTAATTTTTAGATACATACTTTCAGCTAGTTTTTCGCCCCAGTTTTCGATGCCATACGCCAAAATTTCAATTAAATCTTGTTCTGCTTGTGGCAAATAGGAAACTTCATAGATCATCTGTTACGGCTCGCCACTAATTCTCGTGCTTTTTGCATCGCTGTAGCATGTACCGTTTTCATTGCAGTCGTTTGTGATGGATGTGAT
>CALBHK010000263.1 GCA_937894565.1 uncultured Chlamydiae bacterium | reverse complement strand
CTAAAAAATAAAGAAGGTAAAATTTTATACTTTATCTTATCTAGTATAACTATCCTGCCTATCCTGCCGCTGAAGGCGATCCTGCCCATCCTGTCACTCTTCTTTTCTCCCTCCTCTGTCTATCCTGTTTTTCTTCTGCTTTGTTTTACGTATAAATTAGCTTGATGTGCATGTGAATATTAATCGTTTCTTAATATTTTTCTGTTAAAAATATGTAATTAAATAAAATAAAACTAAAAACTAAATATGCTTATTTCTATTGAACGCGCAAGAGAATGGTTAAAACAAACGGCTCAAAATGAAAAGAGACGTTTTGTTAAATGTATCTCTAAAAGCGAATCTTTTCAGACGTTGCAGAACCTCTTTAAAAAGAGAGTTCCTCAAATCCCTATGCAAGAGCCGCCAGGACGTTTAGAGTCGCATATTCAACATCTTGAATCGGATGAGATGATTGAAGAAGAGGAGCTCTCTCTTTTTGAATCTGTTGAATTTAAAGAATTATCACAGTTGCGTAAAAATAAGGAAGATGTCGATATTCCAGTTCCCAGAGGCGTTCTTACTTCTCTTTTCGGTCACAAAAAAGAGCTTAGTACCGAAAATTTTGAATCCACTATTGAATATTTAAGTGCTTTTATGGATGAAGCCTTAGAAGAAGATAACCCTTTGAATGAGAATGTAAAAGAAGCTCTTAACGAGGCAATGAAGCGCAAAGAGTTAATTCGTAATTTAATTTCCGAAGACGAAGTGGATTTGAAGGAGATTGTCAATACATTAAAAGAAGATGTTCAGGAAGTATCTCTTGATAAGCCCTTTATCTATTTTGGAGAGTTGTCCGTTAGAAGAGCAGTGGATGCGCTTCCCTTTTTTGATTCATTTTTAAAAAATGAGTTGCCGGAAGAATTTTATGAATTAATTCATGCTGATGGCGAAAAATTTAACGAAAAAGTGCAGCAATATTTGTTAAAAAATTTCCAAGATAGAGGCTGGATAACAGAGGGACTTTCTGCAAAAAAAGAACAGATAGAGGGTGTTTTAAAAAATATTTTTAATATAACTGGTAAAGCTGTTAGCACAGTGCTTCCTGGTTCCTGGTACAAGGCTGTGGCGAAAAGTTTAAAAGAAGATGTGCTCGAGCTCGCTTTAGGTGTTAAACCAAAAAATGGAAGTAAGCGCATCGGGGAAGCTTTTTGCAACAATATGATGGAACAGGGGTTGCAAAGTGCTTTGGAATCGGCAATTAAAGATGTTTTTGATCAGAGCCGAGGAGTTATTAATAATAGAATAGATGATGTTGTGGGCGGTATTGCTGATAACATTCCTAAAACTGTCTTACAATTTGCCTCTGCATACGATATGAATATTTCTCCTCAGGAACATTTTTGGATCGAAATAAGAAAACAGGAAAATGGAAAAGGGGCTATTTGCTTTTTTACTCATGATCTAGCTGATGGCTTTGATCATACCCCTCTTGTTTTTTCTGATATCGAACCAGAAAAATTGAGCGGACAATTTTTTGATGATCTTTTTTTTCGCCTGCTTTCCTATCAGGCATGGCCTGAAAAAGAAGGGGTCAGTTATTCTCTTACAGATGTGCATGAAGTGCTAGTTGAGCTCATTGGAAAAGAGGAAGACGATCCTAATGAGGATAAGATTTATCCCTCAAATGGTTCTATAAGGGAGAATTTTGCAGACTATCTTAAGCGTTATGTGCATCATCACTGCAAAGAGCAGGAATTAGATTTTAATTCATTGTACCATTTTGATTTACCCTATCAGGTCTTGCAGGATTTTTGGCCTGAAATTGAAGGGAATTCGAAACTTTTGGAAGATTCTTCATTACGTTCTGAGCTTAGAAAGATGATAGACCAACTCTCAGAGATGGGGGGTCTTTTTTATGAGAAGAAAGAGCTTGATTTAGAAGAGATGAAAAAATTAACTGCTACTCTTAACGAAGTGCGCTTTACTTTAGAAGAATATGAAAAATCGACTCAAATTAAACCCTCTTTTCATTCCATGCTTATTCCCGATGAATTACAGGCTTTTGTTAAAAAGCTTCAAAAGGAGACGGCTTTAAACCCTACTAACGTGGGGGATTTAAAAGAAATTTTTGTTTCTGTTTTGGGAGAGGATTTAGAGGAGACCATTGATCTTTTGATTAAGGAGATGCTTCCGGAAATTGAAATAGAAAACATTAAAATTCATCCAAAAGATAAATCCTGGTCTGAGGTTTTTAAATTAGATGAGATAAAAAAATTCATTCGAGAATTGCGCAGCATGCGCCTTTCCTTGCTTCATACATATCGAGTTTATGCAAGAATTTCTTCGGCTATTAGATTCTTTTTGGAATTTTCTATCTTTTCCAATTTTCTAGAAGCTTTAATTAGAGTGTGCATTCCTCAGATTAATCTCTTAATTCCATTTAGTATCACTCACCTTGCAAAAGCGATGGTTCTATTTGGACCTGGCGTAATAGCCAAAATAATGCCTAAAGAGGTGTGGAATGTTTTCAGCTCCATCTTTGGTTTGGTGCATGAAGTGATCAAATATGTGATGCGCCGTGTGACTTTGGTTGTCTTAGGAGCTGTTTTTCGCCGCATTTTAGGTGCACCTCAAGTAGAGGCTGCTAAATTAGCTGTGCGTAAGATGCAGCAAAAATTAACTAAAACGGGAGAACTTTCTTTTGATCTTGCACAGGTAGAATCTATTGAGAAGCCTTTTACGATTTCCAGATTGCCTCCTGTAGAAGACATAGAGCTCATAGAAGAGGAAGAAGAGGGGATAGTAGAGCTGCCTCACCCTTATGAAATTGATTTGACTCCATCAAATTTGAAAAATGAACTTCGTAAGTGGTGTAGAGATTTTGAGATCCTTAAAGATTGTAAAGCAGATCATTTTCAAGGTGTAAAAGAGCAAAGGGCCCTCTTCTTTTTAAATGCTCAATTGCGCGCTCTTCCCATTCCCGGTAGTCAGGAAGGGGAGTTATGGAACCAGATAGAAGAGCCTTCGCAAATTATAGAGCTTTTGCATATATTATGCTGCTCTCTACGCCAAAAAGAGAGAGCAACACCAGAGGAAGCAACGGAACGTATTGTCAGTGTTTATACTCTCTATGCTATTATTGATAAACTGGCCCGCCTGTGCCCGCAGGCTTATTTAACGGATGAATTTAAAGCGAATGGCATTAGTTTTGCCAAGTGGATGAGCTCTCCTCTTGTGCAAATATATAATATAAAAACCTATCATAAAGTCCATCAAATTGCTGCTTATTTTGAGTTTAAAAAGGGTGAAGAGAAGTCACAAATGGTGCGTCCTTTTGTAAAATGCAGCGATAAAGAATTAGACGAGTACCAGCGCGAACGTCTATTTAACTTTACCTCTTGTAGTAAAATTTTCCCTTTTCAGCAGTTAAAAAGTACAGATCAATTTTCAACAAAAAATGCCACTCAAGTGATCGAATTGCACAATGGAGGTTTAAGATTTTCAAAAGATTTTGCCTATTATCGCTCTTTGCTGACAAAAAAAGAAATCATAGAAAAGATTGAACGTTTAGGCGCTCAAAATAGTTCTGAATATGAAAAAATGAACATCCTTTTTGGGAATTTTGATCAGATCCTTCCTCCTTCTTATTCTTATTTGCGTCTTGTTCATTTAATGGCTTTGCAAATGGTTGAAAAAGATGTGGAGGAATATAAAACACATGAGTTTCCCGATGGTATTCTGCATCTTGAACTTGAACACCAGGAAGTTGAAAAAGGAGAGAACGGCTTCTTTTCTAAAGTAGTTAAGAGAGCGAAAGAGATTGGGCATACAGTAACTGGTTCTATATTTAAATCTCATGTTTTTGCTACTAATCTTTCTTTCTTTCCTAACCAAATAAATGGATCGGAGAAAGTAGCGAAAAGAAAAGCGCGTCATGTACGAGGAGAGGATCTTTTCTCTTCGGATTTTGAATATGGTCGCTATGAGTTCTTTAAATTGATAACAGATCCTTCCACGCGTTCTCAAAGTCAAATTCTTGTAGAAGGGCCTTTGAATTCAGGGGATTTAAAACGTAAAGAAAAAGCGATTTTGGAGATGCTCAATACTCAAGAAGCAGATCAGGTGGTAAGAGCTTTGAGCTTTTTTGATGAGAATAAAATGCTTTTAATCCATCCTCAATTTCGTTTTCTATTCTCTCTTCTTATTAATCAGAGCTCCGCTCTGGATATGCAACTGAGTCAGCGTGCAGAGGTTATAGAAAATTTTGGAAAGATCTTTCAGGGTATGTTGGATTATTTTTATTCTCAGGAAGAGATAGGGACCTGTCTTTATTTAAGCCAAGTCGGCTTTGAAATGAGGGTGCAGTGCCAGAGATTTGAGCAGGATGCACATCAGCTATTTCCTGATTTTAATCTTTTTATCCAAACTAACATTGCTCCTATTTTTCGTTTAAAAGAACTCTCCAGGCGCTCTTTTCAAGGATTTGATGATGGTTTGGTCCTCTGCTATCTTTATATAGTGTCTTCTTATCGCTTCTTAGATCCCTTAGCGTTAAGCGAAGAACAAAAAAGAGAGGTGATTCTATCTATTGCACCCTTGGCTTATTCTAAAACTCTTCCTAAATGGGTAGATAGCAAGCTCAATGTAGCGATTAAAAGTTTGGATGTGATCTATCTGTGGGAGCCTTATATCAAAGAAGCTCTGGAACAAGATCCTGCTTTGCGCGCTGAGGTGATCGAAGGTATTTTAGAAGATGCAGGAGTGGTAGTCCCTCAAGACGAGCAAGAGTGGGAAGGAAGCTTTCCGATCTATTCTAAAGGGGGTTTAAGGGTGGATCTGGAAGATTTTCCACTGTCATCTCAACCCAAAATAGATGTACGCGCTCAAGCTCAAGTTTTGGGAATAAAGCTCACAGATGAGGTGAAACTCTCTGATTCTTCCTATAGCTATCCCAAAGAAAATATAACAGTAGCTCTTCATGGCAAATATTTGACCATTAAAAAAGAGTTGGATGGTAATGTTTATCGTCATTTATCTGGAAAAGAGATTGATCACCAGCCCTTTAACTTAGGAGAAAATGAAACTCTTTGGATAGAAGATGATGAAGAAGAAACCCCCCTAGTTTTGCAGATCAGGGAAACAAATATTGTTGCCCGCTATTTCATGGAGTTACAGGAAGAATCTTATATTTGTATTCGATCAGAAAAGGAATTTAATGGGGTTTTTCTAGAAAAAGTGCGCGAAGAGGAGAAAAATGGCTCTCTTGCCCTACTGAACTGGTTTCAACTTCCTTCTAAAACTGAATTGTTTAAATCGGGTTCAGATTTAAAAAGAATGGAATTTGTGGAGTTAGGGCTTTCTTTTGAATTGATCGAAGAAGAAGTAGAAGAAAAGATCGTAAAGAGAGCGATTTGTTGTGAAGGCAAATTTCCAGGCTTTTATATGGCTGCGCGCCAGGATGAGATGGTTTTAAGAAAGTATGCGGACAGTCTTTTAATAGAAAATGAGGAAGGGGATCAAAAACTCTTAATTGCAGCGCAATCTTTCAAGCAGCTTATTGGAATATTTTTTATGAAACACATAGGAGGTATTGCCACTTCTCCTTTTATAGATTCTACTGTGAAAGGTATTTTAGAGGAATCTGATCTTCAAAAAAATTCTAGCTTTGACTATACCGTAACAGATAAAGGGAAGTTAGAAACCAAAGATACAGCAGCGCTTTTCTATCTTGTTTTCTTCCATTTTGCTCATGGGCGTTTTAAAGAGAGTATGCTCTATTTTTCTCAATTGGAGGCAATAGGCCATCAAGAGAGCTTTTCTCTTCAAATTCTCTCTTCCATGGATCAAATTTTGATTCCGTTACTAATGGCCCAAAACCCTCAAGCTGAACAGCTCTTTTTAAAATTATCTGCTCTGCGTGAAAAAAATGAATTGCTTAATAGGACGGAGAGGGAATTCTCACAATTAGATCTATTGCGTTGGATGGCTGTGCAGGTAAAATATTTCCGTTATTTAAAAAAGATCCAAACGGGCGCTTATGCTTATTTAGATGATGTGCAAGAGCTCTTTTTAATTAAATCGATAGAGCGGTTGAGCAAAACGGCGATTCAAAAACAATTTCCTAATCTATTTAAAGAATCTTCTGATGGAGAAGGAATAGAGGGATTATTGAAAAAATTGGGAGTCGATGAACTGGCAGGTCACTTGTTGATGATGCCATTGATCTCTCATCGCCATCGCGAACTTAGGTCAAAATTCAAGGATGGCAATCATTGGAGCAGGAAGACGGAAGGGTTATTTTTAAATGCGCTCTTTGGAGAAGAGAGCAAAGTTTTAGATTTGCAAAAAGTGAATAAAATTTTTAGCGATCCAGTAGAGAAAAGTTCTCTTGTTGTAAAAGTATTCTCTGCCTATCGGAAGACAATGGAGCGCTCTTATTGTTCCTCTCAAGATGCAACGGATTTTGACTACACAAAAGTGATTAATGGTTTTGTTCAAAATGATCAAAATTTTGAACAAGGTCTTACCCCTATGACTCTTGATTCTTTAACGCCTAAATGGATTTCTATTCACTTTCTCTATCTCTACCGTTTAGCTTTGGGGAAAATGCCCTCAGATTGGACTGGTTTGGAAGGAAAAGAAGCCCTCTTTAATACACATAAAAAAGCCTTTGAGTATTATTTTTCAATGCTTTCAGGAAAAATTCATGATCGGGAAGAGAGATTTTTATTTAATGTTTTGGAGATGGTGAGCAAGGGAAGTTCTCTATTTACCTCTTATGCAGAACCGGATCGATTAGATGAGCTTATGGAGGAAATGGCATCTCCTGAAGAAGAAGTAGCAAAAAATGCAAAAGAAAGATTGGAAAGCATTCTAAAGAGCCTCATTCTTCAGTCTTCTAAATGGGCATTTAAGAATGCTTTTTGGAAAATGACAGGGCTGCGTGGATCCAATGCTCCAAAAGTTGTGCTTGAAATTGGTCAAAAAACAGCTAAATTTGTATTAAATAAAGGATTTAAAACACTTTTAAATAAAATACTGAGCACACCTGTTAAAGTGGTTAATGCCGTGAGCGGAATTTATCAAGCTGTCAAGACTGTGTATCAAGAAGAAACAAGTGTTGTCAAGTCAGAAAAACAAGAAAAATGCCTTGAGTTAAAACGCCGTGAAATAGAGCCCTCTCTTAAAGAAAAAATGAACCAAAGAGAAGAGGGAATTAATCATTGCATGCAAGAGCTTTTGGAGAAGTATTTTGAAATTGAGGATATAGAGTTACAAAGAGAGCAAGTACTTCCCTATGAGAATCTGGATGAAGAATTTAATCAAAATATTAGAGATTTTAATTCAAGACCAAATGTTATAGAGACAAAATACACATTAAAAGAGGGTTTGAACGGTGAAGATCTATGGGAAGATCTTAATAAGATCCAAAAAGAGGTGAGTAGCTGGTTGAAAATGGAGCGTGAATCTATAAAACGCTTTGCTAACCACAATTTTAAGCAAGAGAAACCAGAAGAAGAGCAGATTTTAGAACAGTTGATGAAAGGGAGCGAAAAAAGGATTCCTCTTACTTTTGAAGAGATCTCCAAGGCATTTATTCAGCAAAAAGATTCAGAGCTTAAAGGCCGCTCTAGAATGGGAGATGGGCAATTAGAGCAATTAAAGGAGTGTTTATTCCTCTATTTAGTATTAGCTTCCAGATGGAATCTTCTTTTTGAACAGATGAACAAGGGGGCTTCATTAGAAGTTTTGGCTGCAGAATTAGATAGGAGTCGTGTTTATGATTTTGAAGATATGCCGGAGCTTTTAGTATTGGCTAATCTGAAGTTTGAGGCAACGACAAAAAAAATGATGAGAGTGAAGCCTTTTGAACAGATTAAAGAGGTCCTTCTTAATAAAGATGGCCATCAAAATCAGATTTCTGAACAGCTTATGGGTAGCGGGAAAACGTGGTGCTTTTTTCCTTTTCTGCACTTTTGGGCAGGAGATGGGGATCAGCTAAGTATTTCTGTTTCACCGGCTGCAGTTGCGAAAGCAAATATGTCAACAATTTCTGGTCAGGCACAAAAAGTCTTTGGTCAACTTTCCCATTGGATTAGTGTCATTCGAGGAGGGAATTGGTCGGAAGATCTAGCCTTTGCCATTTACTATACTGTGGAAGGGGCCAGATTAAGAGGTGATCTTATTGCGATGACAAAAGAGCAGATCCAGGCTTTAGAACTTGTTTATTTGGAGATGGAGTTTTCCATTAAAGGTCTTTTTTCAAAACCAGTAGAGGGACGAGAGATTAAAAATACAAAAGAATATTTACGTCGCACTCTAAGAGTGATCCGAGAAAGTGGAATAGAGGGAACGGATGAGATACAGAAAGCAAGCGATCGAAAAAAAGAGCTTAACTATCCTTTAGGGAAGCGTAAGTTTTTGGAAAAACGCTTTATTAAGGTGATGAGAGAGGTTCTTTTTCACATGATGAGTGCAGAAGAACTAAAAATCTATTTGACGATTGCATCTGAAAAGCCATCCCCGCTTGCTTTAGAGGAATACAAGCAAGTTTTAGCTATATTGGCGCCTTGTTTGGTAGAAAAAATGACCTTGTTTAAAGAAGTTGTGAATGAGTGCAAGAAAAAAATAGAAGAGACCGAGAATTTTAAAAAATTAAAGACAGAAAAACAAGAGGAAATGATTCAAGAGTTGACTAAGAAGGTTAATAGCGCGCTCGTGGAATACATTTCAACAGAGTCTAAACAAACACCTGGTTTTATTAGTAAGAGTGCGAAATGCAAAGAAATAGACATGATAAGAGGAATGCTGCTTGTCCTTAACCCTATGTCTTTAAAAGAGACCATACACGTTCACTTTAACGCATCTAATCAAGAAAATAATGGAGAGCAGGCGCGTCCAAGTGAGGGGAATAATAATACTCAAGAGGAATCCACTATCCGCAGCCCCTATGAAGCTTTTGTAAAAACGGCCTTGATGCTCTTGCATGATCGTTTGAATGAGAAGCAGTTAGATAAGTTTATCTCTTATTTAAAAGAGGGCGCGATTAAGCGGGCAGAGAAAGAGCTATGTAAGAGAAGTCAAACAGTAGAAGCGCGTTTCTTTAAAAAACATTGTAAAGAAGATAATAGAGAATATAAATTATTTGCTTTTGAAGAAAAAGATAAAGAAGAGGTTCATCGTCTGCTGAATGGTCGTGATGATGTGATATTGGCCTATGCTGAACACCTTCTTTGGAAAGAATTTTTCTATTTTGAATGGAATCTTTCCAGCAATTCTTACAATTTTCTGACTCAGGGTGCTAAAAATATAGGTGGAACAGGCACAAAAATTAACATGGGGCGTTATTTACAAGGCACTAACTTAGTAGATGATCCGGGAACTGATGGAGAGAGCGCCTCTGTCATGGAACGTAAATGTTTCGAAATTGTTATTTTGGAGCAAGAAGCTCCTCACGCTGTTTTAACAGAGATCATTGAATCCTTTTTTGAAAATGATTCCTCCTGTCTGGTTTCTATAGATCTGGGAGCCTATTTTAATGGAATAATAGATGAAGATGTCGCTAAAGTCTTTATGGAAAAAGTGGTATCTAATAGAGAAGATTTAAAAGGAGTTGCTTTTTATAAAGATGGGTTGATGGTTACAGAAAAAGGAGGAAGCGAGCTTATTCCTCTTGAAGAGACAAAAATCCAACCTAAACAGAGATTGAGCTATTACTCTCAGGCGCGCGCCTTTGCCCTGCATATCGATCAGGATCCTAAAGCAAGAGCGGTGATCACTATAGCGGAAGATACAACATTTAGTGATTTTGCTCAGGCGCTTTACCGTATGCGTAAATTAGATGAAGATCAAGATTTTATTGTAGCTCTTTTAGGGCGGGTAAGAGATCGAATGAAGCCTGCAAATGAAGTTCCGACTATACAAGAGATTATTTCATTTTTAAGAACGAATGAAAATAGTGAAAGCGAAGAGAATTCTTATGAAGGAGACAAGCAGCAGTTGTATAACGTCATACGACGCGCCCTTTTAGATAAAGCCGAGTTTGCCGTTAATTCTAAAGCAGCAACAAATGTTATCTTTAAATATTATAAAATTTTTGTGAATCCAACTATTGTGGACCCCTCTATATTATTTGGTAATCCCTTGGAGCAAAAAGAGCCGAAAGATATTTTTATAGCTCTGCGTAAAAAATATTATGCCATCATTAAAAAATCTAAAGAGTTCACAGAAGATGAAGAGCAAAAAATTGCTAAAAAACTGAATGCGATTGGAAATGGAACTTATCCCCCACTAGTGTCTATCTATTCAGTAAAAGGAGAGATCAATACAGAGCTTTTGAATGATCTTAATAAAGAGACTCAGATAAGCATGCACGATAAATTGGATATAGATGTGATGGAAGAGCAAGAAATGCAGATCCAAGTCCACCAGCATCAGAACCAGGAAGAGCTGCAAGTAGATAAGAAAATTAAGCCCCAAGTGTTTTACCCTTGGCCAAAAAACCTTCAGCCCACATTATTGGAGTGGTTAAAAGTGGTTCCCGTTCCAAAACCAGGGGTTCTTTCAAAAGCACTAAGCGGTTTAAAGACACTGAAAAATCAGATCAGTCAAAAAATGGATTTGGGCAATGTGCCGATTTATCGTATGCACAATGTGTTCGAGAGCATGATCAAAGGTACAGGTAAATATATTTCTAAATTTTTACTTACTACGAACAATATGACCTATTTGGATGCTTCTAATGGATGTGTGATCGCTCCTTTTGGACGCTACCAGGTTCCTGTCTTTGAAATGCTAGTAGTGAAAAGACCGCAAGATAAAGAAACGTTAGCTATTTTAATTGATCAAAAAGAGGGGGAGTACTGGAGAGAGAAACTAATTAAAGATAGTGCTGGTAAATGCCGCAGGGATGAGAAAGTTAAGATTGGAATTTACGATCTCTCTTTAGGATTAGTTGCTGAAGGATTTAAAAAGTTTGAAAAAGAATTAGAGTCAGAGGGCTTTAAAGAACTGCTTGTTCAGGTTAAATTTTTATCCGGAGCTAAAAATTATAATGATAGCGAACTGGAGATATTAGAGAAATGGCTTAGAAAAGATGTCAGCATGAGCATGATTGAACTGAACAATAAGTGGGTGGGTACGAGAGCAGAGAAGATGATTAATAAGTTATTGGGTAAGGATGAAAAAAAGGTTGTTGAAACTTTTTAAAGATATCATGTTTATTTTTATTTTTAATTTTTATACAATAGGCCTCTTGCGTAGTTAGCTTTGCTTGAAAAAATTGATGTTTTTTGAGCAGATTTATTGGTAAATTTTGAGTTCATATGTAAACATATGGATGAAAAGTTTAACAATAAAGATGCCAAAAAAGGCAATTTTAGCAAGCAAATGTAATTACGCAAGAGGTCTAATAGCCTCTCATTCACTTTCCGGAGATATATGATCACTAACCAGTCTGTTTTTCAATCCATGCAAACATGTATTCCGGGGGGTGTCAACTCTCCTGTACGCTCAGCTAAGCAGGTGGGAGGATGCCCCTTGATTATTGAGAGGGGAGAGGGGGAATTCATTTTTGATGTCGAGAATAAACGCTACATTGATTACGTGATGTCTTGGGGAGCTCTTATCCATGGCCATGCTCATCCCGTAATTACAGAGGCAATAAAAAAAAGAGTAGAAAAGGGGAGTTCATTTGGCTATCCAACGGCTATTGAAGGGGAGCTGGCAAAGAAAGTATGCGAGATAGTTCCCTCCATTGAACAGGTGCGTTTCGTTAATTCTGGTACAGAAGCAACGATGAGTGCTGTACGCTTGGCAAGAGGGTTTACGGGACGTTCTATGATTGTAAAATTTGATGGTAACTATCATGGTCATGCTGACCACTTTTTGATTAAAGCAGGGTCTGGCCTATCGATGATGCGCAACTCTTCTTCTTGCGGCATTCCGCACGGATTTGTGCAGGAAACTCTTTCGCTTCCTTATAATGATTGCGAATCGTTGTTAAATCTTGTTCACGATCCTCGATTTATTGGTAAAATTGCAGCAATCATTGTAGAGCCGGTAAGCGGAAACATGGGAGTGGTGGAAGGCAGTGAGCGTTTTATTTCCACAATCCGAGAAGTATGCAGATCTCTTGGAGCTCTTATGATTGCTGATGAAGTGATTACAGGATTTCGTTTAGCAAAAAACGGATCTTTTGAGCGTTATGGGATATTATCGGATATAACCTGTTTAGGAAAAATTGTGGGAGGGGGACTTCCAGCTGCTGCTTTTGGAGGAAGAAGAGATGTCATGGGGTGTTTAGCGCCTATTGGCAATGTCTATCAGGCAGGCACGTTATCTGGCAATCCCTTGGCGATGGAATCGGGATTGCAGAATCTATTGCTTCTGGAAAAAGAGGGGTTTTATGAAGAACTTCAAAGGAAGAGCCGTCTGCTTTTTGTTCCTATTCAAAAGGCGATTGAAGAAAATGCGATCAATGCATGCTGTCAGTGGGTAGGGAGCATGGGGACTCTTTTTTTTGGAAAAAAGCAAGTGCACCATTTTGTAGATGCCTTGGAAGCCGATACAGATCAATTCGCTCATTTTTATCATTATATGCGCGCTAAAGGGATTGCTCTACCTCCCTCACAGCACGAGGCGTGGTTTGTCTCAATGGCGCATTCAGATGAATCTTTATCTTATACAGCACAGTCCATAGTAGATTATTTACAGAATATGTGTTAATCTGGCTGTCTAAACAGAGGTTGTTGTTATGTACTTATTGTTATTCATTATTTTTATTGTAATTCTTTTTACAATTGCAAGTCTGACCTATTCCAGGCAGGGCGCAAGCCCTCTTGTTTTAATTTTTTTAGGCCCTCCGGGTTCTGGTAAAGGTACCCAGGCTCAAAAAATTGCTCAAGCAAAAAATATTCCCCATATTTCCACGGGAGAGATGATCCGTAAACAGATAGAGAAAAAAACGCCTTTGGGCCTGCAAGCAAAAGAGATAGTGGAAAGTGGTGCTTATGTATCAGATGATTTGATTATTGAGATGCTTTTAGATCGTATTGCCCATAAAGATTGCCAAGAAGGCTATCTTTTAGATGGATTTCCTCGCACAATTCATCAGGCAGAAACCCTGCTTTCGCGATTTGAAAAAGGGATTAGGCCAAAAGTGGTTAATTTTAAAATTGATGAAAACATTCTTTTAGAGCGCTTAACAGGTAGATTAACGTGCCGTGCATGCGGGGCTATAGCTCATAAGATTTTTTCTCCTCCTTTAAAAGAGGGGGTTTGTGATAGTTGCGGGGGGGAGCTTTATCAAAGAGCGGATGATCAGATGGAATCGGTAAAACAACGCTTAAAAGTCTATGAAGAAAAAACAGCCCCTCTTGTAGGGTACTTTAAAGAACACAAGATGTTATTAGAGTTAGATGCTTCAAAATCTCCTGAAGCTGTGTTTTTAGAGCTTGAAAAATTGATTAGCCGTTAATTCCTTAAGCAGGCTTTTTGTAAAAATATATTTTTCTTTAAAGTCTGCCACATTTTTCAGTCCAATGGAGCTGAGCCTGGCATTTACAAGCTCTACTTTCTGATCATCAGATAATTGATCAAGCTCTTCATTTGTTAAAAGGTGATGAGCATGGTAATCCTTCCCGTTCCATATTCCAAGGGCAGTGAGTGCTTCTATCGCAGGTTCATGATCTCTTAGAGAGGTTGTTAAAGGATCTTCCGGATCGCCAAATAAATTTCCAAGTTCTGTTTCTAATACCATATAACAGCCTTGCGGAGGACGCATGCCCGATCTGGGGATTCCTACATGTAGCTGCAAGCTAGTAAGGCAATGTTCTTTTAAACTTCCAAATATTTCAATCAGATCTTTGCGGCTGCTATTCCAGGCAAGGGAGAGGGCCTCATCAATGAGGGCAATCTGCTCTAAATAGGCTTGGCGGTTATTTTCTATTCTGGAAATAAATTTATGGATCTCGTCCATTGTGTTTTTTTTATTCGAGAGCAAAATGATGTTATTGACAAGCAGACTCAGTTGAATATGGATTTCATCTAATTTACTTTGAATGGTGTGACTGAGAATAAGGAGCTGATGTTGAATGGGTTCAAAATGCACTAGTTTTTTTAACTGTTTTTGCACAGAGGAATCCGGATGGGTCAGTAGATGCCGAAATACCAGAGGCTGCAAAGTGGTGAATAGAAGAGTCGCATTTTCTAATTGTTCACCTGTAAATGTATCCAGACATTGAAGAACAGTTGTGAGCTGCGAGGGATTGAGCGCTTCTCCCAAACTTTTCCATGTTTTTTTATTTTGAATAGCTGCAACCAGATGGGTAAGGTGTGCACTATCTTCAGGTTGAATGAGGGGTTGTAGTTGTGAAACAGCTAAAGCTAGCTCTAGAGTGCTCCATTGTTTAACAGCCTGTTTAAGCGCATTTAGATTTAATGTTTTAATTTGAATAAGCGGTGTGTCCAGGCTTGTTGGTTGCGACATGGTTGTCCCTCATTTTTTTTCATTCTAAAGAAAAGAAAATTAAACGCAAAGATGCAGAGATGCAAATGGGGGAGTTTTTTGAATCGCGGTAGCGATTGTTCTCTTTGTAGCCCATTGCCAGCGCGAGTGAGCGAGCGAGCGAGACGCGCAGCTGTGGGTATAGTGCAATAGAGAGGCGTTCCAGGGTAGTGGCACTTCTAAAATAAGAAGAGTTATTTAATTAGATTCAATTAGCACACCTGCTTGTTTTTTAGGTGCACAGCAGCAAAAACAAGCTTTAAAAAGACTTCCCATCGCCCCAAAAAAAGAATCTTTCTTGATAAACTTAAATTTACAGATCAGACACACTGTAGTGATAAGAGATAGGAGGGAAAAAACAAGCAATGCAAGAGTTGCTACAAGCAAAGCAACAGCTAAAGGCACAATCAACGAAGGAGGACTTATCATAAATATGACGCAAACTGCAACTGCTCCTGTGAATGTTACTGGAGCTAAAGCAAGGGAGCCGACTGTACTCAAAACTCCCGAAGCTATTGGATGGATGCATGACATATAAAACCTCATTTTTTATTCTCACTAATTATATCAAATAATTATTTGAATGTCAATTATTAGATATTTATTGTTTGTTTGCTAATTAATATTTAAGTGCTATAATTTAGTTAGTTAGGAATAGTACAATTAATTTTTGAGGTGTTATTATGGATTCGATCAAAAATATTAATTCTGCAATTAAAAATGATCAATTATTTTGCTATAAAAACGATAAGCTTCAAGTGATATCAAAGGGAGATTATTTGTGGAGATGTTTTGTTAATTTATTTACAAAAACAGCTTTTCTGGATTGCGATAAAGATATGGTCTCTAATAAGCTTCTGGAGAAGTTGGAAGAAGTAAAAAAAAACCATCAATACGAGTCTAAAGACGTAGAGTATTTAAGTGAAAACATTCAAAAATTAATGGGGAAATTCACAAAAGAATTAGATACAGAAGAGAAGGTAAAAGAGTCAAAAATTTATCAAAATTTTATGGAAATGAAGGAATTGGCTCAGATTATGAAAAATGAGATGAATAAAGAGGGTTATTAAAAGCAAAGCGCAAGCATAGTTTTACGCATAAGTTTTTTTAACAAATAAAAGAAAAGGTTAACGCAAAGGCGCAAACATCCTATTGCGCACATCTTTTTTTGACAAATAAATCTTCCTTGTGATTCACTTC
>CALBHK010000262.1 GCA_937894565.1 uncultured Chlamydiae bacterium | reverse complement strand
CCTCGATCAAGGGGCATTTCTAACAATCATTTAACATAAAATTTCTTATGCGAAATACAACAAAAAAAGCCCAGCTTAGGACTAAACTTACAACTAAAAAAATATTTAATTAATTGATAATTCAATATTTTTTATTTCTTAATTCATTTACTTCTAAAATAGCTTTTTCAATCTCAATCGTCGTAATGCTTTTCCCATCGTGGGTGTACTTTGATAAATTATTTAAAGCTATAACGATAACATCGTCTTCTAATCTATAGCTACTCGTTAATCTAGAAGCTTCAGCAAAAAACCGAGTCGCTCTCATACGATGAAAATATCTATGATATTCAATAAACATATCTTTTATGCTTTCACTTGAACTATTTGAAGCAATTTGCAACTCTTTACAGGCTGCAAGCACAGCACCACCAACTTCAAATTTACGTCGGTTTTCAGCAGTTCTTTTCTTCTTAGCTTCGTTCTTTTGGATCTGACTCAGATATAACTCTAAATCACTGACATCAAGCTTTTGTGCCTTAAAATTTAAATAACGAGTACACATGGTTTTGAGAAGATTTACATCTGCCTTCTCTAACAAACCGCATTCATAATCATCATATAATTTTAAAAATTTTTTCTCATATTCAGACTTATTCTTTTCAGACTCCAATTGGTCAGCTAATAGCACGAGCCTAGTGTGTTCACGGTACGGTTTTAACGCTTCTTTCACCAAAACCTGCTGCGGTTCAGACAATAACTCAAAGTTAAAATCTTTCTTTAGAAGAAACATCATTACTTCATCTTGCAGTTCCGAGCGTTCCTGACGTCTTAAAAATTCAACAAAGCCATGCAACTCTGCCACCTGGAGTAATTGAGCCGGTCTTCCACGTTTTTTTGCTTTTTCAAAAGTCATTATCTGCCGCCGAATTTTCAGAACTGCTACCGATCCAAATATGGTTTTACCATATTTGGATCGGGCAGTCTGAAAATAATTATTTAAATTAAAAATAAAATTTCTTGAAAAGAATTTTTATTTTTAATTTAAATAATTCGCACTTGACAGTTTCTCCTGATCGGAGAAACTAGTACGCAATGGGGCGCTTCCCCCTTGACCCCCTTCAACCGGATTTTTCAGCCATCCAGGCATTCCAAATCCGGGCGGTTTTCATTCCGTTTCACTGCATAAAAACCGATCCCAGACCAACAAAAAGGTGAGCATGGCCAGTTATCACTTCAGCGTCAAAAGTAAAAATAAAGGCTACGCCATTCAGCATTACCTCTATATTGCCCGATTGATGCAATACGAAAACGTCCGCAAAAAAAGTGATGAAATTTTAGAATACGTTGAACCTGGCAAATGCATGCCGTCCTGGGTAAAAGATCCAATTGAGTTTTGGCAAGCCGCTGATACTTTTGAGCGAGCCAATGCCAAAGTCTACATCGAGTATGAAATTGCCCTTCCCAACGAATTCACGCCAGAACAGCGTAAAACGCTCATAGAGACGTTTTTAGACAAACATATAGTTCCACAGCAATATCCACACTCATACGCCATACACAACGTAAAATCACGCATCAGTGGCGAAGATCAGCCTCATTGTCACCTGATGTTCTCGCTAAAAGCGGATGACGGCATTGAACGCAGCGCAGAACAGTACTTCAAACGCTATAACCCTCAAGATCCAGCCAAAGGCGGTGCCAAAAAAATCCAACTTCAAGATGGCCATGAAGACTATTCCACTTTTTTGATCTATATCCGAAAACAATGGGAAAACCATCTCAATGATGCTTTGACCAAGTACTGCCCGACAGTGACCTACCAGATTGATGGCCAAGACATCTCCATCAAAAATCAGGTTTCAGCAGACAGCTATGAAAAATATAACGAGATCCACAGCACTTTGTATCTTCCTGAGCCTAAGCTAGGCGTTGGTCAACAAAACGCGACAGCGGAATATCTCGCCCAGATCCAAAAAATTCGAGAACACAATCAAAAAGAACGAGAACTCGAAGAACGCCAAAAGCAATTAGATCAACAACATGAATATTTTTATAGTGCTGAAAACCATCCATTTTCATCATTGGAGGTGATGTATTACCTGAATTATTTAGTGAAGAATCAGAAAAATAAGGAAAAACTGCAAAAAGATTTTAGTGAAATTATCAAGACCCAAGAGCCTATATTGCATCAAGAAGACTGGAATATTCATAACATGAATCAAAAATTGAAGGATTCACAACGTAACTCAACACCATGCTTTGAGTTTGACGTGTATTCACCACCAAAGAATCCATTACCCACGCAGAATAAGCCCCCTAAACCGATTCAATCAGAACCAGTACAACCTAAAACTGATGATTATGATTACGGTGGTCCAGGTTTTTAAAATTATCTGGCTTTATTCAGGCCTTACAGAGCGAGTGTCTACGAGCGAACAGACTCAATTAAAATTTTCGCCATGCTTTTTCCCTGATTACAAGCTCCCCTTTACTGCTTAGACTGAGATATAGAGCATCCCGAAGGGTGCGAACAGATTTAATTTGCATCTAGGTCGAGCGAAGCGAGTATAAAAAACTTATGAGCGAAGCGAATTCCGAGTTGCTTTTGCTTTTTTTGAAGTTATCACGAGATTAACCAAAAAATTGCCCCTTCGAACTGAGCGTAAGCGAAGTTCAATAGAGTTTGAGCGTAGCGAAAACATAGGGGAATTTTTCATGGTTTAGGCTTTTAATTATTTTTAATCTTTTAAATGCTTTTAAGTAAGCTGTAATCCTTTATACACAAGGGTTTCAGAACTAATAAAACTAGGTTTATCGACCCATAAAACTAGGTTTATCGA
>CALBHK010000261.1 GCA_937894565.1 uncultured Chlamydiae bacterium | reverse complement strand
AGTCTGAAGGACTGCAAGAGTTAGCCTGATGCGTATGCCTGCCTATCCTGTTTTTCTTCCTTTTCTTATCCTCGATTGACATTATCATTGCCTCTATTTAGGATCCGGTTTTAAAGAGAGAAGGAGTTTTTATGATTGATTTTGGCTTTTATAGTGAATGGATTGCGCTTATAAGATCCGAAATGCATGCAAGACCTAACAAGAAAAAACCGGGGCCTGTTTATATAGAAATGAAAAATATGAATTCAGAGCAAGAGAAAATTCAAAAACAGATGAAAGAAGTGTTAAAAAAACATTCGAGGGATAAGTTTTAAATACCAAAAGGGCTTTCTGAAAAAGTTTTAGCAACCTGAATCTTGGAGGAGAGAAACCCAAAATTCAGGTTACTGTTCGCTTTAGAATTCCAAATTATGACAGAAATTTAGATCGCATTTTAGAATTTCATTTACTTTATTTTCAAATAAAAGTTCTTCCATATTATCGAAATCAGTGTTGTTTTCTATAACAGTAATTGCTTGCTTTGATTTTTGAACAGACAGAATTGAGTTAATTCTATTATATTCTTTTAATTTGTCGCTGTAGTCATTATCATCTTTTTTGGGTTTTTCGAGCTTTTTTACTGTTTGTTCATAATATTTATTTTCTAAAACTTTGGAGACAAGTGTGTTGGGTTGAGTTTCTTTATTTTTTTCAATTGCTTTTTTTAAATATACAATGCAATAGTTTAGGTTTTTTCTTTGCTTAGTTGTTAAACGTGTCGGCAATAGCGCTTCAATTTCATTAAATTTTTGTTGTATTTTTGTGGGTCTATCTATTTCTGGTAGTTCTGTTGTTGTTTCTTCTGTTTTCGTTTTGCAGCTTCCAATTGCTTTCTCTAAGATATCTTTAGCAAGCAGAACAACAAGTGTCACGATAGGCACGAGCGGGGAAGCTCCTGCAATCAAAGCAAATCCAACAACAGCTATTACTGTAATTGCTCTTTTAATGAAGTAGGCTTTCATTTGGGCTGTTTTGTCTTCGCTCAAGCCTTTCTTTGCTAAAACTTTGTTGATCACAATATCAGAAATTAAATCTATAGCAAGAGCGATACCGGCAGAGGCTCCAAAAACAAGGCCATTTTGTAGCATTGCAGATCCGCATTTAGCTCCAAATTGGGCAGCTGTTGGCAGGACTTTGATGGTGAAAAAATCATAACCAACTTTTGCGACTACTGTCATTCCAATCATGGTGGCAGCTGTTGCAACGGTTATAGCTATTTTACATCCAATTTCTTTAATACTCATTTGTTATCTCTCTCTTTTTTTGATTAACTCATATTATAACGATTGATTGTTAAAGAATGTTAAAGATTTTTCCAATAGAAATCTTGCATGCTTAAAAGTTGTTTAATTTTTTTAGGCGCTTCATGCAGTTTTCTTCCCATTTTATATCCCAACCACTTGGATGTCACATGTAAAAGCGCATAAGGAAGATGGTGAGGGTAGTTTTGGCACAGCTCTTTAACCATTGCTTTGACATATTGTCTGCCTCTTTGTGTATCGTCTCCATAGGAAAAGAGATGTTTTTCCATTTCTTTTCTACAAAGTCCAATATCAAAATGGCGTTGAAACTCTTGCTTTAAAGAATAGCGATGAGAGTGTTTTACAATAGACTCAGAAACATAAGCAACTTTTTCTCCCTGATTAAGCAGTTCACAAACAGCCAGGGTGTCTTCCCCCATTAAGACAGGCTTAAAGCCTCCAATAGCATCTAATGCTTTTTGAGACCAGGCAGCGCAAGAATTAGAACAAAAGAAGGTGTAAGCTCCCAATCGAGAAGTATCTTCAAAACTCCTTAATTCACTTTTTTGTGGATAGTTAAAATTTCTTGCAAAAGATTCAAAAAAATCAGCCTTTTCATGCGGAATTTGCCTGGCGTAGCTGACTGCGGCTTCTCTTTGTTGAATAGGGCGGATCAAATAATCTAAAAATGAAGGATTTATCGCATAAGCATCCGGCGTCATCATCACGACAATATCGCCTCCTAAAAATTTTCTTGCTAACTCTCTTGTCGTGCCATGATTAAAACTCTCTCGCGGCACAATAAAGGTCTCAACTCCCATCTCTTTCGCCAATTCAACAGTGCCATCATGGGATGAAGAATTGATAACTAAAATGCGTGGCTGCAGTTTAGATTCAAGAAGAGGGGGGAGGCAAAAGGGGAGGTGATGCCGGGAGTTGTGTGTGATGATGGCGATGCTGATTTTCATTGGTAATAGGTGGCCACTGAATCCCAAAAATGGTTTTCTGACCAAGAGGGATGTTTAAGTTGCGATTCAGTATTGACGCGCATTAAGGGTTCTGAAAAATGTATTTGCAAAGCGCTTGTATAATGGCAAGGAAGATGAAGACGAGAGCGCATCTCCAGAGCAAATTTTTCTGTAAAAGCCGCCTGGCTTCCTACATAACCACTGGGATGCATGTGCTCATTGCCATTTTGCACACAGTCCAGGTAGGCAAGAGAGAGCAGATCGATGGGAATATTGTCGCGTATATAGTCAGGAGTTTGGATGTGCACGGACTCTTTAGAGAGCCACTGTTTCATTAGGTATGCAGCATATTTTGCCTCTTCATAAGGGCCAAAGGGGTTGGGGATGATGAACTTACTAAAGGGGATTTTGTATAGATCGCAGTAGTAGTGAAGATAGAGTGATGTGAGGGATTTAGAGAGCCCATAAGGGGAAATTGCCTGCTGTGTATCGCCTTTGCCCTCCGCTTTTTCAAATACAGATCCTGTTAATAAAAAGCGTTTAATGTGACCGCCGGAAAGAGCTTTTATTAAACTGTTTGTATTATTTTCTAACGCTCGAATGGGGTTGAAATCAGGCGATTTATAATCGGTCACATCTGCTGCGTGGTGGCAAAAAAGATCCCAACTAGTTGTCTCTATTAAGTGGTTGAAAGCATCGCTTCCTAAAGGAGCATTTTCAATGACACTGCAAAGGGGAAGAAGTTTTTCTACCCGTTTAGCGCGCACACCCTCATAAAAATTTTTTTCTCTTTTTAAGGGAACTGTGAGATGGTGTCCTGCTGAGACAAGTGTTTTTATAAACCAATAGCCAGAAAAAGAGCTGCCTCCTGTGAATAGAATCTTCATACAAGAATGCCATCTTTTTCTACCTGGAAATTAGGAAGGTTGCGATCGCGATCGGACATTACTGTAGGTTCTATCGGCCATGTAATATTGAAAGCAGGGTCATCAAAGCGTACTGCTCCTTCATCTTCAGGACTATAAAATGCACTGACCAGATAGAGAATTTCGGTGTTAGGCTCCAGTGTGATAAATCCATGAGCGCATCCTTTAGGGATATAGAGCATTTTGCGATTTTGTGCCGAAAGAAGAGCCGCATGCCATTGAAGATAGGTAGGGGATTCTTTCCTTAAATCGAGGCAGACATCCCATAAAGAGCCTTGAATGCAGCGCACAATTTTTGTCTCTGTTGTAGGAGGCAATTGATAGTGCAATCCGCGTAAAGTGCCTGTCTCAGAGCTGAAAGAGTTATTGATTTGTGCGATGGTGCTATCTAAGCCTGCTAGTTTCCATTCACGCGAACAAAAAAGACGCGCAAAAAAACCGCGCTCATCGCCTTTTTTATCCATTTCTATTTCATAAGTGCCATTGAGAGGAGTGGGAATTATGGGCATGAGTTCTCCTTTAAGGAAATTTGTTCTAAACAGATAGAGCGCATGGATTTGCCTTGCTGAAAGGCTTTAAACCAGTCTACAGTTAAGGATATTGCTTCCTGCCAATTGAAAGAAGGACACCAGTTTAAGTTGTAAGAAGCTTTTTCCCAAGAAAGACGTAAAAGATTCATCTCGTGAGGGTGAGAAAAGGTGCGCTCCCCATGCCATTTTCCACTTCCCCAAAGCCTAATTGCTTCTTCTACAAGTTCTTGAGCCGTAACGAGCTTTGTGTCTTTGGGGCCAAAATTCCAAGCCTCAGCAAATGGTTTACCCTCTTGAAGAAGCTTTTGAGCTAGTTGTAAATAGCCTTTCAAGGGATCTAATACGTGCAGCCAGGGCCGTACGCTGTTTGGATTGCGCAATTGAATAGATTTATTTTCTAATAGAGATTTCATGATATCGGGAAGAAGTCGATGGGCAGAAAAATCTCCCCCCCCGATCACATTGCCGGCCCGAGCAGACGCAATGGAGGGGCCATTAGATGTAAAAAAAGAGCGCCTATAGCTACTAATCGCTAGTTCAGCCATGGCTTTACTGGCACTGTAGGGATCATGGCCACCCAATTTATCTTCTTCGCGATATCCCCAGCACCATTCATTATTTTCATAACATTTATCGCTTGTGATGAGCACTGCGGCTTTTACGCTGGGAGTGTGTCTAATGGCTTCTAATAGATGCACAGTGCCTTGAGCGTTAGTTTCAAAAGTTTCAATGGGATTTTCATAGGAGGTTAAAACTAAAGGCTGAGCGGCGAGATGAAAGACTACTTCTGGCTGAATTTCTTGAAAAAGCTCTTTAAGGGTAGTTTGATCTCGAATATCTCCTATTCGATGGTCAACAAGAGCTTCGATATTTGCTAAAGTAAATAGGTTGGGTGTTGTAGAAGGAGGAAGGCTAAAACCTGTGATCTGTGCGCCGAGTTTGTGTAGATAGAGAGATAACCATGATCCCTTAAATCCCGTATGACCTGTGACTAAAACAGATTTTCCCTTCATGTTGAATAGACTCTTTCCGTTTGAAGGCTGACAAACTGTGTAGAAACATTCCAGGGAGCAGAACCCGATTTCCATAGGGATTCCAGATAGTCGCGATCGCGCTGAGTGTCCATGCACGCCCAGAACCCTTTATGTCGGTACATATTAAGCTCTCGATCTTCTGCCAGTTTAATAAGCGGTTCGCGCTCTAAAACGCAACTCTCTTCTTTTGAGAGGTATTTAATAAAATCTCGGTGGAAGAAGAAAAAACCCCCATTGATCCATTTTTCTAAAAATTCGGGCTTTTCATGAAAGTGAGAAACTTCATCTCCCTCTAAGCAGATCTCTCCAAATCGTGAGGGGGGATGCACACCTAATACAGTTCCTAATTTGCCGTGGGCAAGGTGAAAGTGAAATTCATGATGGAGCGGGGCATCAGTTAATCCGTCTCCATAAGTGACGGCAAAATGCTGCGCATTTCCAAGGTATTTTTCTGCGGCTATAGCAATACGTGCGCCTGTCATTGCATTTTGTCCTGTATCGGCAATGGTCACTTCCCAGTCTTCATTGTGGTCTACAGAATGAACTGTGAGAGCATTTGTTTTGAGTTCAATAGTAAAGTCGCTATTGAGCGAGCTGTAATTGAGAAAATACTCTTTGATCACATGAGATTTAAATCCGGCGCATAAGATGAAGCGGCGAAAACCAAATTTGCTATAATAATGCATGATGTGCCAGATGATCGGGTGGTTACCAATAGGCACCATGGGCTTGGGGCGAAACTCTGTCTCTTCTTTTAAACGGGTTCCAAGCCCTCCACATAAAATGAAGACTGGGATTTCGGCGATTCTTTTTTCCATCTAAAAAGCCTTAGAAGTTTTGATCAGAGTACACAAAGGATGGGAAAAAGACAAGCTTGTATTTATTTGAATGTTTGGTTATTTATAAAATAATTTTTATTAACGGAGGTGGGAAATGCCAAATTCTAAAGAAATCATTTTGATCACAGGATGCAGTGGAAGGGTAGGCATGAGTGTGATTGAGCGCTTTGGGGGGAAATATCCAATTGTTGGGTTTGATATCGCTCCTCCATCTAAGCAGTTTGAAAATATGGAATTTGTAAAAGTAGATCTATCTTCTGATTTAAGCGTGAAAAATGGATTGGATTATATTAAAGAGAAGTATGGCAGACGTATTCTCTCTGTGATTCATTTGGCTGCTTATTACAGCTTTTCTGATGATAGTCCGGTTCTCTATGACAAAATTACTGTGAAAGGAACTGAAAGGTTGCTTAAGGGCATTAAACAATTTGATACAGAGCAATTTATTTTTTCTAGCACGATGCTTATTTACAAGCCATGTGTCATAGGAGAGACAATTGATGAAAATTCCACCATTTCTTCCCAATGGAACTATCCCGCATCTAAAATAAAAACAGAAAAAGTGATTCGAGAATTACATGGCAATATTCCTTATGTGATTTTGCGCATTGCCGGTTGTTATGACGAGGAATGTCATTCTATTCCTATTTCTAATCAGATTCAGCGCATTTTTGAAGGGCAATTAGAGAGTCGGTTTTTTCCTGGAGATAAAAGAGCTAAAACTTCTTTTTTACATCTAAAAGATCTCTCAGAAGCGATTTGGCTCTCTGTGGAAAAACGCAAAGAACTACCTAAAGAGGTAGAGTTAAACATCGGAGAAGAGGCCGCTCTAAGCTATGATGAGCTGCAGCGTAAAATCTCTAAATTAATTAGCGGAAGCGAGATGTCTACGATTCGTATCCCCAAGTGGTTTGCAAAAATGGGCTCATGGGTGCAAAGCCAATTGCCTTGCATGAAAGAGAGTTTTATTAAGCCCTGGATGATTGATTTGGCAGATAATAACTACGTATTGGATACAACTAAAGCTAAAGAGGTTTTAGGGTGGAAGCCCAAACAATTTGTGGGCGATGTTTTACCTAAAATGATTCACTCTTTAAAAAAAGATCCATCGCATTGGTATAAAGAGAATAGTTTGCTGCCTCCCGCATGCCTAACTAAAAAATGCGGTGATCATGAATAGAGAAAATTTACAAAATACAACTCAAAGTACAATTTGGACGCGTTATGTGCTTGTATTTTTGAGTATTTGGTTAATGGCAACAGCGTTGAGTTTTGAGTATAAAAGTGCACAGCTTTTCTGGAGTGATTTGTTTAGCGGGGCTTTATTACTTCTTTTTGGAATGCGTGTTTTGATAGCTAATTGCTCATACGCTGCCTGGGGGGCCTGTTTTGTGGGAATTTACCTCCAAATGGCCCCTTTATTGATGTGGGCACCGGACAGCTTTAGCTATCTCAATGATACAATAGTGGGTGCGATGGTAGTTGCTTGTTCTGTTCTGATCCCTGTTTTGCCTCAGGATAGAGAGCGCGATGCGGGTGATATTCCACCTGGATGGAACTATAACCCTTCTTCATGGTTGCGCCGTCTTCCCATTATTTCTTTGGCCGCTATTGGATGGTTTGCAGCGCGCTATATGGCTGCCTACCAACTGGGTTACCGAGATAGTGTGTGGGATCCTTTTTTTGAAGAGGGGACGCTAGATGTTATCACCTCTGATGTTTCGCGCAGTTTTCCCATTTCGGATGCGGGACTCGGAGCTGTATGCTACACATTAGAAGTTTTAATGGGTTGTAAGGGAAGCTCAAAGCGCTGGTATACAATGCCTTGGATTGTTGTACTATTTGCTATTTTGGTGATCCCTCTTGGATTTGTGAGCATTATCCTGATTATGCTTCAGCCTATTTTGGTAGGCTCTTGGTGTAGTTGGTGTTTGCTAACGGCGCTGTGCATGCTGATCATGATCGCGTTGACAATTGATGAGATGGCGGCTGTGTGGCAGTATTTGCGCCAAGTGAAGAAAGAGGGAAAGTCTGTTTGGGATTATTTTTGGAAGGGGGGGCTGCTTTCTGTTGAACTAAAGAAAGAAAAGCCTGTTTTTGGATTTTTAGAAGCGATGAGGGGTGTTAATGTCCCATGGAATCTTCTTTTAACAGCTTTTTTAGGGGTTGCTGTGATGTTTGCAGAAGAATGGCTGGGTGTTGAAGGAAGGGGATCGGACAGCAACCACGTGTTGGGAGCCCTTTTTGTGACGATTTCTGTGATTGCGATGGCAGAAGTTGTGCGTGGTCTTCGTTATGTGAATATAGGTTTAGGGATCTATTTCATGATTTCTCCTGCATTTTTGGGGGGATTTTCGACATGGGGCATATGGAGCAATATTTTGGTCGGGATATTGTTGATCTTGCTATCAATTCCTCAAGGAAAGATCAGGGACCGCTACGGGTATTGAGGAATAACAGGAAAGAAAAAAAGAAGAATTACAGGATAGGCAGGCATACGCATCAGGCTAACTCTTGCAGCCCTTCAGGCTGCGA
>CALBHK010000260.1 GCA_937894565.1 uncultured Chlamydiae bacterium | reverse complement strand
ATTTAACATTGTCTTTAAAAATTTTCCGGAAGATCCTCTTGGAAAAAGGTCCCTTTTTTTCTATGGGGTCTCCCTTTTTCAATTAGGATATTTTGAATTTTCAGATATAGCTTTTAGTCAATATGTCGCAATACAAAGTCACCCAGAGTATTTTGAAGAGGTGATTTACTATAAATTTGAGATTGCAGAGGCTTTTAGAAAAGGGGCTTACCGCCATCTTTTCGGGATAAAAAGATTACCTCGCTTATTGCCAGGAGATAAATTGGCAGAAGAAATTTATGATGAAGTGATTGCTCTTGCACCTACAAGTGAAGCAGCTGTTCAATCTTATTATTTTAAGGCGTTCCATTTATGGAATCAGAGGGAATTTAAAGAGGCTATTTTAAGTTTAGAGACTTTGATCCGTAAATTCCCCAAACACGAGCTAGCGCCCGAGAGTTATATTGCGATTAATCAAATCTATTACGATTGGTCAATGTATGAGTTTCAAAATCCTGATATTTTGGCCTTGGCGATGATTAATACAGAGCGATTCGAACGCGATTTTCCTTCTGAGCCAAGAGTAGAGCAGGCCCAGTGCAACCTTTTAGAGATCCAGGAAGCATATGCCAGAGGTCTTTATGAGACGGCAAAATACTTTGAAAGAAGAGGGAAATGCGAAGCTTCTGTGATCTACTATAAAAAGACCTTTAAACAGTTTCCTGAAACAGCCCATGCTTCTAAAGCTTTACGACGTTTAAATAAATTATGTCCAAGCTGTCTGGAAGAGTAACTTGCTCTGAGTGCAACTTTCTGCCGTCTTTTCGAGGCTGTGAAAAATGAGTATACAGGGCGTTGCCCTGTATGCTCATTTTTCTGCTAGGGTTTGAGAAAATAAAATTACTTAAGAGGTCTGATAGTGAAACATTTAGCAAGAGGTCTGTTCTTTATTTTTTCTGTTTTGTTCCTCTCTTCCTGTGGATATCATGCAGGGTATGGGGGGATTGTATCCTCCTATCATACAATTACCGTTCCCTATGCAAAGGGAGATACATATGGAGAATTAACTGCTGCTCTTATTCAAGAAATAGGGGCTTGTGGTTTGCTTAACTATCAAAATGAGGAAGCTGAATTGATTTTGAGGGTAGAGTTGGATAATCCAGAGAATCGTAATATTGGCTTTCGTTTTGATAGAAGGAAGAACAAACAGCTTAGTGAGAGACTTATCCAAAGCGAAGGACGCTTAAGTCTGCGCTCTTATGTACAGGTGATTGATGCTTCCAATGGAGAGCTCTTGCTTGAGCCTCTGTGGATTGAAGAATCTTTGGATTTTGATCACGATTTTTATTCTAGCCGGGATGAAATTAATGTTTTATCGCTTGGACAAGTGAATGAAATAGAAGAGTCGAAGCAGGTCGCAATACACGCTTTATATGGCAGATTAGCCAAAAAGATAGTCTCTTATTTAAACAATATTTGGTGATTAGCAAGCGCCTTCATAGTGATTGATCAGTTCCTGGGTGTCTTGAATTTCAAAGAGATATTTTTCTAATAAACGTAAGACTAATCCAGAGGTATTATAGACGCCCGAGGCGCTAAATGCCATTTCTAAGTGAGGTTCTCCGTTATCATTGATGGCAATTAAAGCGTAGGTGTTTTGAATGCCTTGATAAAAATCGGGTACAATCCAAATAATGAACTGAGTGTTGATGAGGGTGATTTTATCTAAAGATTCAACAACCTGGAAATGACGTGTAAGATTTTCTTCTTCTTTCTCATCCCCGTAGTAGAATTTAAGCAGATCCATCTCTTCTAGGTGTTTTAGTGAGATGTCAACAACACCATCTGGCAACCAGTTAGATAGGTCGCCAATGTAATTTTTATAACAACTTTCTATGTGGTTTAAATTATACATTAAATACTCCATGGCTCCTTAATTAAATTTTAAAATAAATAATATAGATTGTCAAATTATCCAATAATTCAACAGGAGAGTTGCAGGGATAGAAAAAAACAGGAAAAAAAGAAGAATTACAGGATGGGCAGGATCGGCTCCGCCGGCAGTTGCTATGCTGAGGTTATGGGATAAATCTAAATTAGATCTTGAAAAAGAGCGAACACTCCGATTAGGTTAAGTTTGAACTAAAAACAACCAAAAAGGAAGGTTCGCTCATGAAAGACTATACAGAAAAAACTATAT
>CALBHK010000259.1 GCA_937894565.1 uncultured Chlamydiae bacterium | reverse complement strand
CAGCAATTCCCGCTAAAATTTTAAGTCACTGATTCTAAAAAATTTAAATTTCGTGTAAACTTTTGTCTTCGTAAAGTTTGTGTGAGAATTAAGTGATGGACAACAAAAATCTTGAGAGAATTGACCTGTCTGCAAAAGGGTTATTGCGTAAAGTGCGTTCAATTTTTGATCAGGTAAAAGAACCTCAAAAAGGAACACAGGGAATAAAGAAAAATATTGGGATTGGTGATTGTCTTATGTCTGCTCTTGCTGTATTCAAATTAAAGTATCCATCCCTTCTCCAATTTGAAGAACATAGAATCCAAGAGCCTGTTGAACAAAATTTAAGAAACCTTTTTGGGCTTAAAAATGTCCCTTGTGATACCTACATGAGAGAAAGGTTAGATGAGATTGATCCTCATGAAATCAGAAAGGCCTTTACTGTAACTTTTGCTTCTCTGCAGAGAGGCAAAATTTTAGAAAAATATGCATACTTAGAGGGTAAATATCTACTTTTGGCAGATGGAACAGGATTCTTTTCCTCGAAAAATGTACATTGTAAAAATTGCTGCGAAAAACATCATAAAGATGGCTCTGTTACCTATTACCATCAAATGTTAGCTGCAGTTTTAGCTCATCCAGATTATAACGAGGTAATTCCATTATGTCCTGAGCCTATCATGAAAGAGGATGGTGCAACAAAAAATGACTGTGAAAGAAACGCTTCGGAGCGTTTATTAAAAGATTTTCGAAGAGAACATCCTCATTTACCCGTGATTCTTGTTGAGGATGCATTATCGTCGAATGGTCCTCATTTAAAGTTGCTAAAAAAATTAAATATCAGTTTTATATCTGTTGTAAAACCTGATGGCAATAAATCTCTGTTCGACTGGATAGATGGTTTTTGTTGGGAAAATGATTCATTCAAACGAAACACACTTCAAGGTGATTTTTCTTTTACCGATGAAGAAGGGATATCACATCATTTTAGATTCGTGAATAATTGTCCTCTGAATGATACCCATGAAGAATTTAAAGTGAATTTTTTGAAATACTGGACAATTGATAGCAATGGAAAACGGTTGTATCACAATACTTGGATTACCGATATTCAAATCACTAAAGAAAATGCTTTTTTAATCGCGAGAGGGGGAAGAGCTCGCTGGCACATAGAAAATGAAACGTTCAATACGCTTAAAAACCAAGACTACCATTTTGAGCATAATTTTGGACATGGACACAAAAACCTTAGTACAGTCTTTGCCAGACTGATGATGCTTGCATTCCTGATAGATCAAGCCGAGCAAATATGCTGTAGGCTATTTCAAGGAGCGCTAAATAAGATGAAAGGAAGAAAAACATATCTTTGGAGAAGAATCAAAGAGTTTTTTAATACTCACATTATTATTTCGTGGGAAGCACTTTATCGTGCAATCATAAGTAGGGCGTTGAGTGAGATATGCGTAATCAATACTTCCTAATAGAAAGCTCAAAAGTGGTAGTCTTGGTCTTTTAAACGCACATGTTATGTTAACAAAAAAATTGAAATATTAAGTTTCAGCACCCCCCTCTTGTTTTGAAATGGCAGATGTAAATTTAATTTTTTAATTACCTTTAAAAATTTTATTTCACGGGAGCGGCTG
>CALBHK010000258.1 GCA_937894565.1 uncultured Chlamydiae bacterium | reverse complement strand
AAAGAGATATGTTACTTAAATTCTTGCAGCCCTTCAGGCTGCGATGCGTAATTTATTCATGCCCAGGGCGTTGCCCTGGGCTGTTGCAATTATAGCCTTACAGGCTATGATTCTAAGTGTATTTTTAATAATAGTTCTTCAAGAGAAGAACTATTATTTAGTCCGAAGGACTATCAGTGCAACAGCCCAGGGCAACGCCCTGGGGTTAATGGGTTAAATATTGCAGTCTGTAAGACTGCAAGAATTTAAGTGGATGCATAACTCAAAATATATTGTTATAGCCGTATCTTTGTCAATGTTGATTTTTAGTTAAGGGTTGTTCTATAAGAAGAGAATGAAAAGATACCATACACTTTCTTCGCAAGAACGCAAAATCATTCTTGAAAAAGCAACAGAGATGCCTCATACCGGTAAATATAATGCTTTTGAATTGCAGGGCGTCTATCTTTGCTATCAATGCGATGCCCCGCTCTACCTCTCATCAGATAAATTTAGCTCTCGTTGCGGTTGGCCAAGCTTTGATGATGCCGTTCTTGGCGCAGTTCAAAGCCAATTAGATGCAGATAGACAAAGGCAAGAAATTATCTGCAACCATTGTAAAGCCCATTTAGGGCATGTGTTTGTTGGAGAGGAATTAACGCAAAAAAATACTAGGCATTGTGTGAATTCGATCTCCATGCGTTTTATTCCTGCTTTTACAAAAGAGGGGTTTGAGCTTGCTATTTTTTCTGCCGGCTGTTTCTGGGGGGTACAGCACGAATTTAAACAGATCAATGGCGTGATCAAGACATTAGTTGGCTATTGCGGGGGAGATGTGGTCGATCCTACGTATAAAGAAGTTTGCACAGGATTAACAGGGCATGCAGAGTCGGTAGAGGTTGTTTTTGATCCCGAAACATTGGACTATTCTGTGTTGGTTAGAGAATTCTTTAAATTACACGATCCCACTCAAATTAATTGCCAAGGAGCAGATAGAGGGACTCAATACCGTTCTGTTATTTTCTATCTATCTGAAAAACAGCGTCGTTTAGCAGAGAAGGAGGCTCAGGAGATGAGAGAAAAGGATGTAAAGGTGGCCACAGAAATTAGACCGGCCAGTTTTTTCTACAAGGCAGAAGCTTATCATCAGGATTATTGTGATAAAAATTTGTAATTGAAATTTATTTTAATAAAGACTCCATATGCTCATCATAAACTTAATCTATTTGGCTTTCTTCAATTAAGACACTGCTGATGGCTCGCAAACCATCACCTACTAAAGAGCTTCTTGGGCCATGCACCACAAAGCGCCCGGTTAAACCAAAAGGAAGGGGGGGAGAAGGTTTAGAGACAAGCTCCGCTCGAACAGCGTAAAAACTGCCATTAAGCTCTAAAGATGTGTTCGTGGGTAGCTCGGCATGATAAATAGATGCAAGTTGGGGATAGGGAATCTTGTGCGTTCTAACTGGGGCTATGCGTGTGATCTTATATTCTATTGGGGAAATATTGGAAACAGGATAAAAATAGCCGGTCTCTCCCACTTTAATTCTATTCAACTGATCTTCTGATACAAAGCAGTCAATAGAGGTGACAGTTGTGCCAATGCTGCCTAAATAATCATTTGAAGCCACCCAGATGCCCGTTTTTAAAAAGGGATTGATATCGTAAGCTATGCCGTCATAAAGAGAGAAGATCTTATTTTGTTCCAACTGTTCTTGCAGGCTTTGAATTTCCGCCTCTATTTTGGCAAGCTCTGCCTGTTTTTCCAGATAAAAGGATTGAAGCTTTTCTTTTTCAGAAATAATTTCCAATCTTTTTTTTATAATTTCTCTCTCTTCTTCTTTGATGCGTTTTTGGAATTCAAGGGCCGGGGATTCAATGTTTACAAGAAGATCGCCTTTTGAGACTTTAGAGTCCCGCTTTAAATACAATTCGGTAATTTTTCCATTTCTCTGAAAATAAAGCGTCTGCTTTTCTTGTGCAAGTGTGATGGCGGGAAAAGAGGAGCGATGCGGAAGGGGAAGGGTAGCCCATAAAATGAGAAAAATTGCAAAAAGCGCACTCAAAATTAAGCGTACATTCCATTTCATAAGAGATCGTAATTGGTAAAGCAGACGCGCTTCGTAGACAACAGGCCATATAAAGAAAATGATAATTTCAAAAAGAAAGAGAACGATGCCAAGGGCCTTTGTAAACCTATAATAGACAAATAGGGCGATAGCTGTGTAGAGAAAAACACGATAGACAAAGACATAAATTGCATACAAAATCAGAGCGCTCTGTTTGCGATAGGAGAGCTCAGCTTCGGGATTTGGAAGATGCAGGCCAAGAAACCATTTATAAAGCCAGCGCCGCAGAAGAGAAAAACTGCGCGTTTGAAGATTTTCAACTTTCATGTAGTCGGAGAGCATATAGTATCCATCAAAACGCAGAGCGGGATTTAAATTGATGGCAAGAGTGTTGATCCAGTTTAAAGAAGCAATGACAAAAAAGACGCTATTGAGAAGTCCAGGGGCGCTATAAGCCCAGCCGATGGTGGCAACTCCTGCCATAAATAATTCTGCAATGATGCCTGCGCTGCTAATGGCAATGCGTTTAAAGCGTTGAGAGAGCCTCCAGGCATCGGTTACATCTGTATAGAGAACGGGAAAAAGCAGAAGAATAGCAACTCCCATGGAAGGGATGCGTACCCCATATTTTTTTGCCATATAAGCATGAGAGAATTCATGCAGTAGTTTCATGAAGAAGATGGCGAGTGTGTAGGCAATAAGACCTTGGAGGTTAAAAAAATAGGGGAAGGTGGATAAAAAAGCGTCCCAATGCAAAAAGAAGGTGAGGAGTCCAATGAGAGCGATGAAGAGATAACAAAGCAGAGCTTTGAAAGTTAAAAAAGGGGCTACAAAAGGATATGTTTTTTCTAAGAAGGCATCGGGTTTAAAAATAGGAATTTTAAAAAAGAGATAGTTGAGAAGGATATTTTGGAACCACCCGATTTTTTCTTTCTCATATTGGCTCTGAACCTCTTCAGAAGAGCGGTGAATGGAGAGCAATCCTTGCTGCTCTGCTTGCTTAAAGAATAAAAGAATGGTTTCGGGAGTGAGGTGAATGGTTGTGCTTGTGTTGATTTTATGGGCGAGCTCACTAGCATCCATTCCCTTTTGATGATTACGGATGATAAGCATTTCGGCCCAGCTAATTTTAAAATACTCCCCTTTAACAGCGTCAAAGACGGTGTAGGTGGCCGATCCATCATCGGCGTCGGGCCCTTCAAAATAGCGTAGATCATGTCGAAATCGGGGAAGTGAATTGTGAGTCATGCAAAATATTGTTTTTTTCTGAAAGGTAAAGGAGTGCAGATTTATTCACAAGATTAGGACCAAGCTGAACAGCAATTCTAAATCCAAAAAAAATTTGACTGGGTCAAATTTTCTTCGGATTTTGAAAGCAAGCTCCGCCACCGTGCTTTTTGCGCGTTCTGTATTTAAAAAAATAATTTTACTCAAACCATCAAAACCTCAATTAGTTCTAGGCAACACACTTTTCCCACGATCAAATATCCATCCCACGTCTAGGAACTATCCAAATCTATGCCTTCATGGGCTACTTGGTAGAATTGATCCCAATTCGAACAAGCAATAAGAGCAAAAGTTGTTCTAATTCTTTCAAGGCATTCATAGAGGGTGTCCATTGCTTTTCGTAATAAACCAAATCCTTCTTGATCCACGTAAGCTAATATCACGTGCATCATGAATGCTAGTAAATTTAACAAAACAAAATTATGAGATTCGTTTTGTTTACCATGTCCAAAGGAATGTTTTAGATGGTATCCGTTATTCGTGAGTGTATTGTTGCCTTCATTTTCACACTTCCAGCGCCTTCTTCCTACTAAAGAGATTTCAATGCAGTTTTCCTGCGTTAAAATAAAATCGGTAGCATGGCTATGAATACCGACAAATTCACCGGTTTTTTCTTTATAGATAGTTACCTGAACAAAATTAACATAAATCGCATCCTCTCCGTCTTTTAGAGGAACGTTGTTGGCGTATTCATAGGTTTCAATGTGCCAGTCTTTTCCGTCACGGAATCTCTTTTTTTTAATGTTTAATTTCCCCACCTGTCTTAACCCATCAACCCAGTCAAATAATGTTTTATGCGACCCTGGTTGGCAGGAGAGGATGAAATTACAACGATCAGCTCTCAATTCAGATATGTATGGCTGAGTACAAAAAGCATCATCTCCAAGAATTGTACTTGGAAGGTGGGGGTGTTTTTTTCGGAATTTTTTCAACCATCTCTTAGCAGCTTTTCTCTCGCAGTCTTCTTTTTCACAGCCATCCTGTCTCACGATAAATTCCTGTGTAATCGGAAGAAATACCCCTTCTGTAGGATGGATGAGCCCTCCCAACAAAGCTCTATGAAAATAATTTATTGATCCATTTCGGTGATTAACCTGACAACAATTATCACAACAGATGGAATCAGAGCGAAAATATTCAACACCATCTATGCTGATAAGATGACCCATTTCAATAGATTGCCCTTTAAGAGATACAGTTTTTTTGAAGTCTTTTAAAATGCCACTACGTTGCATTTTAAAAATAATGTCATCTTGCGCTCTCTCAAAAAAATCTGTAGGAATCGGATCTATAATATTACGTACTTGGTTATCTGTAGGGATGGTACGGATTTCAAATAAAACTTTCCTGTTTTTGTCCGCCTTGGCTTTTCTTAAAAAATTAATGTGTCCTTTTAGAGAGCGCGCCTGTAAGAAAAAACATGAGAAAGAAACAAATATTGCATCTCTCATCCGATGTATTGTATGATCTAGTCTCCGATGATCCGGAATAATGGCAGCTGCATTTTCAAGTGATTTAAACAGAGAATGTTGTGTTAGCTTTTTTTTCATTTTGGTATCGTCTCGTAATTTGCGCTTTGTGCAAATTTTTGTTTTTTCACCGAGACGATACCCTTTTCTAGACTATTTGTCAGCCTCTACAACTAAATCATTTATTTTTGCTGCAAGCTGAAGGTAAGGCAATAGAAGAAATAAAGAAACTGGGTCAAGAATTATTAAAAGAGTGGGCAGTTCAAAAGCATGAGAAGGCTATAGAAACTGCCAAGAAGACGCATCCTAATGCAAAAAGGCAGGATTGAAGATAATTTCTAACCTTGGATTGGATCGCTGGGAGCCTATAAATAGGTGGGTGAAGTTAATGTAAAGAGCCGTTTACGGACCCGTACGCACGGTTCTGTGAGAGGACGGAGGCCTTCCGCCCTCCTCCTACTCGATTTGCCGTGTTCACGGCTTGATGATTTGTGTCGATTCAGCCCCAAGCTTAGGCTTGGGGCTACCCGCTTTTCTTGCATTCGCTGCTCTTGAAAAATAAACTTTATTTAAACGAATTTATCGAACGAGGTAATAGGAAGAGATGAGGGTAGAGGTATGAGAATGAGGTGGGCTATGTGCTGATCGAGAAGGTTCGTGGGTTGTAATTTATCCTAAGAAGGAATACCCAGGCCTTAAGGGCTGGGTATTCTATATTTTCATTATTAGTTGTCTATATTTTTTAAACCCAAGAGGCTTACCATTTCTTTTCCATTAGGGCATTCATAAGTATCTTTCTTGAAAACTTGAAAAATCACTTGAACGCGATTTTCTTTGAAAGCATCTACATAATTTTGGGCTGCTGCATAAAAGGCCTTAGCTACGTTTTCGGGCTTATTACCAAAAACCCCTAATCCAACGGCCGTAGCTTTAAGAATGACTGGTTTTTTGCTCTCTAGTGCTAAATCTAGGCATAACTGAAATTGAGCTTGGAAGCTGTAAAAAGCCATTAAAAATTCAATTTCATTTTTTTGCTCAAGAGGTAACTCTTTTTCCGTTTCTTTGTGTGCATATATTCCTAGGGCAGGAGCTGAGACAAGGATTTGGTGAACTGTTTTATTTCCGCCTTTTGGTTTGTTTTCCACGCAAGGATATTCAATGTTTGTTCCTGAGCTTTTTAATAAATTAATGATCTGATCTGCTTTAGATTGTTGAGGGGTAAAATATCCGTGGGCAATTTCTGCTTTTGTCTCTTCGTCAAGAAGATTGCAAAGCCCATTAAATCCAAGATTTCCCCCACAGTTAATAAGCTCTACTTGCTCATCAGAGAAAGCAAGTTGAGCTTGAGGGCCTTGGGTGCGATCATCTTTATAAACATTAACCGCTTTTCCGGGTTCTATGGTCATTTTGACCGGAGCTTCGCAGCCATTAAACTGACTGGCTACTCCATAAACAATATGATTATCCTCTTGCCTATTGCCATCTTGCTCAATATCACCCATTACCCCATTCGTATATGCCATTTTAAAAATAGAGGAGTTTTCAAAATTCACAGACAGGTCAATAGAATCTAAATCACACTTTATGATGTTTTTAGGATTGACAACGGAGTATTTAGCTCCAATTTTAGCGAGATTTTCTTTCAAAAATGTTTTTGCGCTTTGATGCAATTCTTTTTGTTTTTCTAAAGAGTGAAATTCAGTAAAATTATTTATAATGCAAGAACTTTCACTAATGATTTTTTGGATTTCGTTTTTTTGGATTTCGTTTTTTTGGATTTCGTTTTTTTGGAAAACAGCTTTGAAGGTTTTGATTATGCATGTGATGGCTCCAATGGCTGCAAATACAGCCAATGCTACTAACGCTACTTTAGACGTTACTAGACATGCACCAACTGCGCATCCTACGGTCAAAGAAAATAAAGCTACATTAGCGATTGTTCTACTTAATTTCATAACTTTCCTTTTTGATTTTCTCTCATTATAGCGAAAAATTATTAAGAAAATATAAATGTACGCAGTCCCGATTCTAAACCCTACCCCCGAAAGGCATTTTGCTAATCCATTGGTGCATCCACTTTTTCACATTTTTTTGAATAACCTGAATGCCTGGACTTTGGACAAAACCATGGGCTTCGCCCATGGTTTTGTCCAAAGTCCGGATTCTAAACAGGTAAATGTTAAGGAAGTGTGTATGAATAAATTAAACGTTTGGGCATCGCGAAAGCTCTCGCGGT
>CALBHK010000257.1 GCA_937894565.1 uncultured Chlamydiae bacterium | reverse complement strand
CTAAAAGAGATGGAAGATGGAGACTACTACGTACAACTCAAACACTTAAATTCTCCGACAAAGAAGATGTTGGGGTATTTTATGGGGCACATCGTAGTTCTCTATAAGGGGTATTTAGACGGCTGTCAGCTACACGTTGATAAGAACACCGCAGCTAACTATTTAAAGGAAGCCATGGGCTTCGGCGAGCCTCAGATCGACTTTGAGATGGACTTTGGACTCACCGAAAGAGAGTGGCAATCACTCATAGAAAAATCATTTCACAAACTAATTGAACTCGGATGCAATCCAACTCATCCAAAAGACAGATAATGGAACCATCAAACACTTCTGGCCGAAACCCAGATTACATGTTTCGGCAATTAATGGGCGAAATAGACGTACTTTCGTCAATAATAACCCTTGAATACCATGACAAAAATCATCTATCAGGAGATGATGAAAGTCGCTCCAGGGTGCAATTAGAGATGTTGGCCCGGATGAAGCAATTAGCGAATGACCTTCGGGTTCAAACAGTGATCACTAATGGAAGTAAAAGTCAGTTATAACGGAGGAAGCAAATGGCGGACAAAACTAAAAGGCGTCATCTATGTCGAAAAAGAAGAACACATTGATGTTCTTTACGACCTCTTGCTGAAGCAGGATGAATATTGGGACAAACACAAAGAAGTCATCAAGAGATGGACTCCATTAAAAACATGGAGAGAAGTATTTGCTGACAGCGTGTATGTAGGCAAGACCGACATTTACGAAGTCGAAGAACTTCGTAAAATCATACCATTTATTTTCTTTCAGTTCGACGACCTGGGGTGCGTAGAAGAAAATCACTGACATGACAACCAGAGAAACACAGCCTGGAATGCTCGAAATCATCCACGAAAACAAGGTTCTTGCATACGCAGTTCTTGATGTGAGTGGGTTTTGGTATATTGAGTTTCAAGGAGATGGCTGGTTCGAACCTCACACATTGCGCCAAATAGCAGATTTGGTTGATGGATTGAACTTCAACTACGAACAAGAACTAAAAGAGTATTTTTCACTGAAATAATTGAAACATGTTCGACGAACTAAAACGAGATCTCGAAGCTCAAAAGAAAGCTATCGAGGCTAAAGGACGACTCACTGGGAGCGGGTTGGTTCTTGATATTGAAACATATGTCGTTTTCCGCAACGACCGATGGTATTTAAATGGGAAGTTTGGTTTTGACGACCCGGATGAAATGACCAAGCGCGAAGCAGAAGCGATTGCTTTTAGGACAGGGGGCATAGTTAAGTCAGCGAAGGCTTATTGGGACAAGAAGTATAGGACTATTTTGGATGCATTGGATCGAGCTAATGCATAATTTTCTTAACAACATTTCCTTGATAGCTCATGCTGGATCAAATAAAGGCCCAAATAGACTTGAAAGAGCTAGTCGGGAGGTACACGACACTCAAAAGGTCAGGGTCAAGGCTTAAAGGCTTATGTCCATTTCACGCGGAGAAGACACCTTCGTTCTACGTTGAAGATGACCACTGCCATTGCTTCGGGTGTTCTGCGCATTACGATCACTTTGGATTTATCCAAGCTATCGAAGGCGTAAGCTTTCCTGAGGCCAAAAGAATATTGGCCCGAGAAGCAGGAATTGAAATCGATGACCGTCAGTACGAACGTCAGGACAAGGCTTTTTACATCAACGAGTTCGTTCAGGGCATCTGGGAGAAAGGAGACACGAGTTATTGGGTCAGCCGGGGTTATACTGAAGAAACGATTAAGAAATTCGGATTGGGTTGGTGTGAGCGCGTTCCATGGACTGAGAAGACTTGGTATTTACTTCACGACGCAGGGGTCTATAAGGACGGCCATCAGTTGATTCTTAACCGAGCTTCAGTTCCACTTAAGAACCTAACTGGAAGGATAGTTGGATTTGCAGGTAGGGCATTGGAAGGTCAACCTAAATACATAAACACGCCCGAGACAGACATCTATAAAAAATCCAAGTACCTCTATGGTTTATTCGAGTCTAAGCAGGCCATCATGAAGTCTAGGTCTGTTTATGTGGTGGAGGGGTATACAGATGTCATTTCTCTCCACCAAAGAGGCGCACAGAACGTTGTAGCTACCTGTGGTACGGCTTTTACTGAGGAACATTGTAACCTCATTAAGCGTTATTGCAATAAGGTTATATTTATGTTTGATGGCGATTCAGCCGGGGCTCAAGCGACTCTCAAGGCGATAAAAACAGCTATTAGTTGGAATATGGATGTGTTTGTAGTCGAACTAGACTGTGACCCAGACGAGCACCAAGGCGAGTTTTTAGAGATCGATGCAGTTGAATATTTGACAAAAAGAATCTCGGGTACTCCCAGCGAAATCGCCGAACGAATTAAAGAGGTTTGCATGGCGATCACCGATCCCGTCATCGCTGCAATATATTCTAAAAAAATTGCCGACCAGTATGGAGTAAGCCCGGATGATCTTAAATTTAACATCCAAGATAAAGATTTGGAAGAAAAACTGATCGATTTGTATTTTTCTCACCCTGAATTGAAAGATTTTATCCGAGAAAATGTGCAAGAGTATTGCATCTTAAATGAATATGACGTAATTTTGAACAATGAACCAAGTGGCGGATTTTACAGTCCGAAGTTTTCATCTGATCCAAACGAAGAAGCAAAAATAATCGTCTCTAAGTTGCTGATCAAGACTTTGGATAATAAGATTTCCGAACTGATGGTTCATGAGGATTTGAATTTTAAACAAAAAGCACTGGCTAAAATCCGAGAGGATAAAAGGTTGGTGCTTCAAAACATTCCGGCGATATGGCAGTAATGTATTTGGTAGTTGTCTATTTTAGAAACGGAGAAAAGGGATACTGGATGGGCCATCGCAGTACAAACCCACCAACGGTTAAAAACATAAACCTAGCTTGGGGCTCGGATACATATGAAGGGGCTAAAGAGGAAATAGAGAAAATGTCTCCCTTGTGCCCCACTCTTTCCTTTCAGATCGAAAAATTGTTTTACTTCCCAGCTTAATTCATCCTCAACAACAAACACAATGCTCAACCTCATTCTCTTCCGGCTATTCGCTGGAATCCAAAATGCGCTATATTATGCGCAGTTAAAGTTCATCGCTCGATTATGGGCCTTGGTTCTTATTGGGTTTATCTTCATGATCATGCCGTTCCCGTACTCCTTGAGCTCAGCCGGGGTTTTGCTTACGCTTTTGGCGTTTGAAGGGAAGCTATGGAAAGGGTCCATTCACTTTGCAGAGCTGATCAAAACCTCGCTTCCAATTGCCGCTGGGTTTGTGAGTGGATGGAATTTGAGCGACATTGTTTTGTCGGTTTACCCTGGTTTGATCTTACATAAGATGGTCATAAATTTGGGGTCAAATAAATGGTCTAACATAAAAGAGATGTTTAGCATTCTGTTTAGCGACATCACCGACGACCCAACCGGGAAGTCGTATACTTTTACCGTTCCTATCAAATGGAAATGGGCTGTTGATTGGATTCATATTCTGTGGTTCAAGGTTAAAGGGATGGCTGATGCTCGTCAATATATTTACGAGCAAGAAAATCCCGGATGGACCAAGATCTACGTCCCACGCCAGACAATGGCTGACCGTATGATCTGGGCTGGAATTTCGATAATTCTGTATTTTACAACTCACGTTGAATTCTATTTTCAGGACGCTATAAATTGGTTCAAATAATGGGAGTCCGAGAAACAATCGCAACAGGAGTTCTTGAGTTTGTAGTCAGGCCAATAAAGGCGGAACCAAAGCACAGTAGAAATCAGAACGACTGAGTTCTATTACATATACCCGGCTGAAGCTTATTCCGAGTTTAAAACCAAGTGCCAATTTTGCCCTAAGAAGAAATTCATGCCGTGCAAAACTGAGGCGCAATCAAAACGTTGTTAAAATGAGGTATACCAGAGTCAAGACAACCATTCATTTCGAAACCATATCCGGGTCTTTTTCTCAAACTATCTGTTGCCACCAAGACAGCTCGATAGGTAGTGTCGTTTTCTGCGACGAGAAAGGCTCGCTAATCGAAATGGTATATAGGTCTCTTCAGCACGGAATGAAGGTAATCGACGCAATGGATTTACTGATGTTTCCGTTTGACGGAGACGAATTAAAAGAAGGCGTTGAATTCTGTGAAAATCCTTGGGCATGACATACACCGCAACTGCACCACTCGGCAAAACACTCCTAATGCAGCTCCGAGATCTGTTTCACAAGGACAGTCTAAGGTGGGGATGCATGTTCGACATCTTCATGTTCTCGGGAGTGAGAGCTATGGAGGGATTGGCCTTAAAGGTTTCACACGTAGCTATTCCGGTTGAAGACATTGAGATGACCTGGATCGACGGTGACTGTGCGCTTTATGAGATGAGAAAAGGCGTCGGCCATCGGTACGAGGCGCGTGAAGACATTTTGGTCTACACCACCAAGCAAAACATAGGTGCTCGTAAGGCTACTCGAAACGTGGCGATGGCCCCAATCACCAAAAGATCGGTTGAAGCGTACTTAAACTCTTTTGAAAAGCCCATAGGCCCGGATGACTGGATGTTTCCTGGACAAGAAACGCACCTACAGTACCAAACGGCTTTAGACAAGCTTCGTTTAAACTGTAAAAAGTTAAAAATTACCGAAGCGGTGATCGGAGGAAGGATTGGGTTTCACATGATCAGAAAGGCTTTTTCACTTGCGCTTTACCAAACTTTAGGAAGTACATACGAGGCAGCCATGAAAGTCCGCAGGGAGTTGGGACACGCGAACGTCGAAACTACCTATCGGTACATCGGCATAAAAATCGACGAAGGCGCTTCTGACGCCATACGTACCGGATCTATCTACGATGTTAAATTGGTAGATAGAATACTTGGAAAAGAATCAGCCTTAATTAGCTGGTCGACACTTTACGACATATTCGATTCATCCGGGGCTTTAGATGTTCAACTGGCGTCTTGGCTCCGTAACTACAGTCAAGACGAAGCTGACGTTCAGAGGACAATTGAGTGGATGAAGAATAAAAAACAAAAAATTGAGTACTTATGGTAGTTGGAGATAAGGTCAAGGTGATTAGTGTTAAATTTGGTCATGGATTTAAATTAGGCCAAATTGTAACCATACAAGGATTCGACCCGGAAGACAACGGATATTCATGCGTTGACGAAAACAATATTTCGTGGTGGCTATATGAAAATGAATTTGAACTTTTAAATCAAGAACAATGAAATACCTATTTATCTTTTTGCCGTTCTTCGCCATGGCGCAAGGCGGAGACAGTACACTTTACGGGGTTCGCAACGACACCATGTTTATCACTGGAGAAAGATTTTACCTCAACGGATTTGACGTAAAATCTAGCGGATTCTACGTAAGCGACCGAAAACCTAAAGTTGTCGAATCGTTCAAACACGCAGGCGCTTATTACGAGCTTCGCGAGGATGGATGGTATAAGGAATTAGATACTGACACGCTAATCAAGCCCCGGATGATGGAATACGCGCCAAACGGAGGCGGTGACGATAAATGGAAATACTGCGACGAGCACCTAAAAGAAGGTGAAATTGGTCCTTGGAGAGATTCGTCATCGGTAAATGTTTTGATATGGGATGGATGCAAGCTCATCCAAAAGAAGGTTGACAAGTTCGAAAACTACACTTACTCTGGTGATTCTTTTTTATTTAAAAACACCCTTCAGCCCATTCGGGAAAACTACTCCGTCCAATACGCTTACAAAGGTAGATTGATTAAATTTTCATACGTAATCAAAGAGCTATGACTGGAGTAAGATCTGAATTCAGAGACATGCACGGCAAAACGATTTACTCGGGCCAAAAGTTGGCGAAATCAGGTTCGTTTGAAGCTGAGGTATACTGGAATAAAGATATTGGCTTTCGTTTTCGAGGTCAAATGCTAACCCAATATATCTTAGACCACTACGAGATCACGCAAGACATTTCATGGTTTCAAAAACACTTACCAAAATGGATTTAAAAATCATCTTTTTATCGCTGTTTATCACGATTTCTATAGCATGTAGCGCTCAAGTTGCGCTTCGTAGCCCATCCGGGCTTACCATTTTCGCTCCTCCACCAAGTTTCGGTGTGACGACAATCTATACTTACGTTGTGACTGACGGAGAACAGCAGTGGCATCACAACACTTACAACTGGAGGGCTAGTATTCCAGTTGGCGAAAAGCGCTGCAAAGTTTACCTATGGGTGAAGGAGTACGTCAACCAAATCCAAGTCAGCCGTAAATTCTTTATTTTCTATGAATAAAATAAAGAAAATTATTTTGATTGTAGTTGTCTTTATCGTAGCTTTGATTCTGTTATTCACCAAAATGGTGGAGGGCATTTTTAACATGATAATAGATTCGTTATGAAAGAGCTGCTTAAAAGTAAATTACTCAAAGGAATCCAAGCGAAGGTTGCACTAAAAATCTACTTCTTCTACTCAGGCTTTTTGCAGTCAATGATTTACTCAAAAACCCAATTCCTTTGTTCGAATGTGGATACCTTACAAGCTCTTAGTTGAAAGACCTCAAACTATCCTATAGAGACTTACTATTGAAGGTCAAAGAGCAAGCTCTGAACTTGATAGAAGCATTTGACTACTAAGACAACTTGGTAAATTCCTGTATTGGAAATTCATATGGAGACCTACTAGCCTGTATTGCAATATCAAAATGAGGATTTGGATCAATGGCCATTACAGGGTGCTTTGCCGGTCCTCTCTTTGACATTTTGATAGGTCTCTCAATAACAACAACAAAATTATTGCTCAATTATGGAACTTTTTAGTTCAACATGTTGACTTGAGAAGGAATCTACGTATTAGTTGGATTCTTTGCAGTATTCTTACTGATAGTACTTGACATCATTGTACTTCCACTTTCGTGATACTGATATTCAAAGTCTTTCCTCACTTTATGAACAGGCATCTATTTAGGAAGCATTGCACTTTTCACTCTTTTCACATTCTTTAAATCTCTTAATTAATTCAAAATTATGGGGTTTTGGGGTTTTGGGGTTTTGGGGTTTTGGGG
>CALBHK010000256.1 GCA_937894565.1 uncultured Chlamydiae bacterium | reverse complement strand
CTCTGCTTTTTTAGTTTTTCACCAATGCTCTTTAAATCGGTCATTGAAATAAGCTCCCTTTCATAAATAATAGATAAGGTAGTTATACACTAAGTAGATAACAAGATGCAAGGCGGAGTTATTTTTATAGATTAGGCTAAGTTTTTCATTGAGTAATATTTCCCCTTGCAGTAAGATGTCATCTACTGAATAGATAGAAAGTGGAGCATTCAATGGCTAAAAAATCTAAACGTGAGATCATCAAGTTAAAAAGTTCTGAAACGACTCACATGTATTGGAAAAAGAAAAATAAAATCAATACTCCTGGACGTATAGAGTTAAAAAAATATGATCCTATTGCGCGTAAACATGTGCTTTATAAAGAAGCCAAATAAAAAACTTTACCATAAAAAGTTAAGTAGTTTTTTTTATAATCTTCAGGTTGTTAGGGGGTAAGAAGGTGTTCGAACTATCCATAGTGCGCCGTTATCTTATCCCTAAACGCGATCAACTTTCGGTCTCTATTATCAGCCTGATCTCTATTTTAGTGATCTCGCTTGTTGTCTGGTTGATCCTAGTCTTTTTTTCAGTCACTAACGGATTAGAAAAAATGTGGATAGGGCGGATGACGACCTTGACCGCCCCTTTAAAAATTAGCCCTACCGACGAGTATTATCAATCTTATTTTTTCTTGGTGGATGCTTTTAGCGATCACTCTAGTTATGCCTATAAATCGATTGCAGAAAAGCGCGATGCTTTGCATTCAGATCCCTACAATCCCGATATTGATGTCTCTATTCCTTCTCATGTGCCAAAACCTCATTTAAATGAGGGGGGAGAATTTGTAGATCCTGTTAAGTTGGTCTATCAAACTTTGGAAGAAATGGGTAAAAAATCAGACATTCAGGGCTGGCGTTTTAAGGATTTTGAACTAACATTGGCAACTTTGCATGTCGAGCCGGCCTTAAAGCCTGGTCACTCCATTACGCAAGCAGCCTATCTAGCTTCATTTGATGAGGGCAATATGGGTTTAGTGAAGACCTTATTGTCTTTAGATAAAGAAGATGCAGGCAATATTGAGCGTCGTTATCCCGGTGCTCAGATGAAGCATTATACTCTTTCTAAATTGGATCAACAGACACTTTCCTTGCCGGTCGATTCTTCTGGACGCTATGGGATTCTTATTCCCAAAAATTATCGAGAGGGGGGAGTGCGCTTAGGGGATGCGGGCTATATTAGTTATCAAGCACTTGTCGGAACGGGACAAAAAGAGCAGCGCATTCCTATTTTAGTTTCTGGTTTTTATGACCAGGGGGTGATGCCGATTGGGGGGCGTTTAATGATCGTACCTCAAGAGGTGACCTCTCTGATTCGTTCCTCCTATGCTCAGCATGAACAGGATGGCAGCGCGGGGATCTATGTGCATTTCAATGATGTAGCGTTAGCCGATAAGGTAAAAAAACAGATCCAAATCGTTTTGCAAGAAAAAAATGTAGATAAATACTGGAAGATCGAGACCTTTCGCGAGTATGAATTCACACGCGATCTCTTGCAGCAATTGCAGAGTGAAAAGAACCTATTTCTCTTGATTTCTACGGTGATTATTCTAGTTGCCTGTTCCAATATCATCTCTATGCTCTTTATTTTGGTGAACGATAAGAAGATGGATATTGGGATTTTGCGTTCTATGGGGGCTTCTTCTTTGCAAATTACGGCGATCTTTGGTTTTTGCGGTGTGATTATGGGAGTGTTGGGGAGTTTGCTTGGCATTGTCTTTGCAATGGTCACTTTACGGTTTTTAGATTCTTTAATAGCACTGATTGGACACTTACAAGGGCATCCTCTTTTTAACCGTCTCTTTTTTGGCGAGGCGATTCCCAACGAATTAAGCTTCGAAGCGCTTCTTTTTGTTTTGATTGCCACAGCTGTTACCTCGTTAATTGCTGGATTGGTGCCGGCTGTAAAAGCGTGTCGCCTTAAACCATCTGAAATTTTGAGGGCCGAATAATGACTTCTCCTATTTTGATTGCCAATCAACTTTCTATGAGTTTTAAACGCCCTAAAGAGATGGAGCTTTTTAAAGGTTTAGATTTGAGTGTGAATCCGGGCGAAAGCGTCTGCATCATGGGGCGTTCAGGAGAAGGCAAAAGCACGTTGCTCAACCTTTTAGGCACTTTGGATAGTCCAAGCTCTGGTACAATACGTATTGCAGGGCAGAGAGTGAATGCGATGACAGCGACTAATATTCGCCGCAAGCATTTAGGTTTTGTCTTCCAATCTTTTCATTTAATGAATGAATTTACTGTCTATGAAAATGTCATTTTGCCCGCTCGTATTATCCGCTCTATTCCGGATCCTTCTGTTATTGAAGAGCTTTTAAGGGCTGTTGGCTTATGGGATAGAAAAGACCATCTAGCTAAGCTGCTCTCCGGAGGGGAAAAGCAGCGGGTGGCGATTGCCAGAGCATTATGCAATCAGCCTGATGTGATTTTAGCCGATGAGCCGTCCGGCAATTTAGACGCCACAACGGCTGCCGAAATTCACAGGCTTCTGATTGATTTTGCCAAGCAAAAAGGGCATTCTATTGTTGTCGTGACGCACAATGAAGCTTTTTCACATATGTGTGATGTGATCTATACGCTGCAAGACAAGCGCTTGGAAAGAGTTATAAATTAATTTTTCTTTCTTCTAGAAGAACGCTCTCAAAGTATTTATTTTCTTTAATGACGACTGCAGAAAGAGCGCAAATTCCAATTAAATTGGGAATGGCCATAAGAGCATTTGTAATATCTGCCACCTTCCATACGGTCTGTAAGTCCAGCACCGCCCCTGGAATGATGATCAAAATAAAGAAGATCCGGTAGGGGAAGATTAAGCGTTCGCCAAAAAGATATTCGATGCATTTTTCTCCATAATAAGCCCAGCCGATAATTGTAGTGAATCCAAAAAGGGTAATGCCGACTGTTACAATGATGCCACCCCAGGAAATGACAGAAGTAAAAGCAAGTAAAGTTAACGCAGATCCGGTAATGAGGTTTCCTTGAGCATCTACCTCTCCCAGTACATTGGTGACTCCTAATACAAGTCCTGTGACAGAACAAAGAAAGACAGTAGCAATGAAGCTGCCCGTCATCGAAATAATAGCTTGTCTACCCGGTAGATCGCTTTTGGCTGCTGCCGCTGCAATGGAAGCAGTTCCAAGTCCAGCTTCACTGGTCATTAGTCCGCGGCTAATGCCTGTGCGCAGCGCTACAGCCATTGAAGAGCCCAAAAAACCGCCCACCGCGGCTTCTCCTGAAAAAGCATGAGTGAGGATCGTTAAGACTGTGGAGGGGATGCGTTCGGCATGGTAAAGAATGATAATAAGCGAACCGCAGACATAAAAGAGGGCCATGATAGGAACAAGAAAGCTGGCCACGCGTCCAATATTTTTGATGCCGCCAATGATAGTGAGTCCTGCAAGTAGCGCGATGATGATGCCAGTATAAAGGGGAGGAATAGAAAATACACAGTGGATGGCATCCGCAATGCTATTGGCCTGAATTAAATTTCCACCCCCAAAAGCTGCGATGGCTCCAAATATAGCAAAACTACAAGCAAGCCAATGCCATTTTAGGCCGTGTTCAATAAAAAACATAGGCCCGCCTGCCATTTCGCCATTTTTATCTATTTGTCTATATTTCAAGGCGAGAAGGGACTCTGCATATTTGGTGGCCATTCCAATGACGCCGGTGACCCACATCCAAAAGAGCGCGCCAAGTCCTCCAACAGTAATGGCTGTGGCCACCCCTGCAATGTTTCCAATGCCAATCATGCCTGCAAGAGCTGTCATCAGTGCTTCAAAATGGGAAATATCGCCTTTTCCTTCTTTTGCTTTTTTAAGGCCAAAAGCAAGTGAGAGAGCATAAGGCAGCTCTCGAAATTGAAGTCCTTTAAGAGCGATTGTTAAATAGATGCCCACGCCCATGATCAATATTAAAAGAGGGGCTCCCCAAATGAATTGGTAGAGCCCATCCAGAAAGGTGGCTCCATCTTGAAAAAAAGAAAAAGAAAAAGAGGGGTTAGGACAGCTAAGGAGACTAGAGCTAACCACGTTTACTATCCCTTTTCTCTGCTTCTGCTAATTTTAAAAAGGTGGCTGTCTCTTCTTTAATAATAGGAGCCAAGGCGATTAAGGCTATAAGGTTAGGAATTGCCATAAGGCCGTTGAGCATATGAGAAAACTTCCAGGCAGCTTCCAAGTTAACAGCTGTGCCCGGTATAACAACAAGGCAAAACACGATGCGATAATAAATAACGGCTTTTTCTCCGAATAGATATTCAAAGCACTTTTCACCATAATAAGCCCAAGCAATTATAGTGGAAAATGAGAAGAGGACAAGTCCAATTGTCACTACATAACCGCCGGCAGAAAAGGCGCTATTAAAAGCGCGAATTGCCATAGAGGCTCCCAGCACCAGTTTTCCATTCACATCTACTGCACCAAAAGAGTCGGTCACTAAAATAGCAAGTGCTGATACTGTGCAAATAAGCACAGTAGAGAGCAGAGAGCCTGTCATGGTGATCAGAGCCTGGCGGCTTGGGCTGTCAGTATTAGCAGCAGCTGCTGCTACAGAAGAAATACCGATGCCAGCTTCACTGGTAAAGACGCTATGGGCGGAGCCAATTTGAAAAGCCATATAAACAGAAGCTCCACTAAACCCTCCAATCGCCGCTTGAGGGGTAAACCCGCTCTGCACAATTAACCAGAGCGCATCTAGTACCTTGTCGTGGTTAAAAATAAGGATTAATATACCGGCGCCTAAGTAGAAAAGGGCCATGACAGGTACAAGCACACCGGCTACATGGCCAACACTCTTAATACCGCCTAATATAACAATACCTGTGACGATAGCGAGTCCTATACCTGTAAACCAAGGATTGATACCAAGAACTTCATAAAAGCTATCTCCAATGGAATTAGCCTGAACAAGGTTGCCGGCTCCCATAGCAGCGACAGATGCTAAAACAGCAAAGAGAATCGCCATCCATTTCCAGCCAAGGCCTCTTTCAATGTATTCCATAGGACCGCCGACCATTTCGCCTTTAGCATCTTTAGTACGGTATTTAACGGCTAAAAGAGATTCTGCATATTTGGTGGCCATACCGAAGATAGCGGCTATCCACATCCAAAAAATCGCGCCTACTCCGCCCATTGTTAGAGCTGTGGCAACACCTACAATAGATCCTGTGCCGATGGCACCGGCGAGCGTTGTCATTAAAGCTTCAAAGGGAGAGATGTCTCCTTGAGCGCCTTCTTTTTTTTCGGCCAAAACTTGTTGAAAAGCGTAGCCTAAATAGCGAAATTGCAGTCCTTTTAATATAACAGTTAAGTAGAGGCCGCAACCAAAAATAAGGGCAAGCAGCGGCCAGCTCCACACTAAATTGGATAAATAATCTGCCCATAGGCAGATGCTATTTTGGCAAAATTCTTCCATACAGGGATGCTCCTCTATCACCAATTCTTGATGCGCGCTATTCTAACAAGATAACTAAAAAAAGAACAGAACTCTTTAGAGCAAATTGCAAAACTCTCTCTTTATTTTTTCAACTTTCTTATGTATGCTCAAAATTTGCTAATATTAAGGATCTTCATGCCGGCTTCAATAGAAATTTTAAATCCAAATGCGCTACAAAAGATCCTTCCTCTTTCTGCAGAATGTCAAAGACAGATCCAATCTTTTAGAGAAACGGTCGCTTCCATTATTCAAAGCCGCTCTTCTCAACTATTAGTGATCACAGGTCCATGCTCTATTGATGATGAATCATCTGCTCTTGAATATGCTACTCGTTTAAAAGAGCTCCAACTATCTTCTCCTTTTCTTCTTTGCATGCGTGTCTATTGCGAAAAACCGCGTTCGCGTTTGGGTTGGAAAGGATATGCTTACCCGGATGCAATGGAGAGCGATCCCTTTAAAACTATTTTACGCACGCGATCACTGATGCTTAAAATTGCCTCTATGGGAATCCCCATTGCTACAGAATTTTTGGATCCTTTTTTAAAAAATTACTATCAAGATCTGGTGAGTTGGGGATCTATCGGAGCGCGCACGGCCCTTTCGCAGGTCCATCGTCAGTTGGCGTCTGGTTGCGATTTTCCTGTTGGAATTAAAAATACGGTATATGGGCAAATTGATGGGGCTATTAATGGCGTCTATGCGGCTTCCAAAGGACAAGAGTATTTTGCTTTAAATGAACATGGAAATCTTTGTTTAAAGAAAAGTGCAGGCAACCCTTATGCACACGTCGTATTGAGAGGGGGAATTTCAGGCCCTAACAACACAGAAAAAATAATTAAGGAAACGAGTTGGAAATTAGAGCAATTGGCATTGCCTTCTAGAATAATTCTGGACTGCTCGCATGGAAACTCCACAAAAGAAAATTGCAGACAGGGTGAAAATTTCAAGCAGGCACTTCATTTAATTACTAAGGGAAATCAATCGATCTGTGCTTTGATGTTAGAGAGTTATTTAGAAGGAGGCAGACAGAGCGAAGATGAGGTGGTTAGGCGTTATGGGGTCTCCATCACCGATCCATGTCTTAGTTGGGAAGAGACGGCGCAACTTTTAACCACCCCTTTATTAAAAAATTAGCGTGTGTTATGGGTAGTTCATGACAAGAGATTTTTTAGATAAAGCTTTCTTTTACGCCAAAGCTTTTTTGCTTGCTGCGGGTTTAGCCCTGACATTTTTATCTCTATCTGAGATATGTTCGCAAGAGTGTGCTGAAGTGCATAATTATAAACTCTATGGATCTAAATTTGAATACTTTGGGCTTTTGTTTTTTGCATCAGGTCTTATTTTACACTTCGCATCTAGATTTTCTCCCTATTTCCCTTTATTGCTAGCTCTTGCAGTAAGCGCCTCTGTAGGATCCGAAATTTACTTCATCTTATTTCAAAAATATGTGATTGGTACTTGGTGTCCTGTCTGCTTAACGATTGCAGCCACTGTAGGCATTCTTGCTCTCGTGATGTTGTTTGAATACGCTCTCTCTATTAAAAATGAAAAGCAAAGGAATGTTATGTATAACTTATTTAGGGGTTCACTATCGATTGGGGCTGTTGCGTTAGGATTTTTAATTGCATTTATTGGTATTGCCAAGCCTGAAAAATCCTTTGCCGAAGGCGTGAATGAGACAGACCCCGTATTTGGAAATAAAAATAGCAATGTCGAAGTTTATATTGTGACCGACTGGTTTTGCCCTGCTTGCAAGAGAGCAGATCCCGCAATAGAGGAGGCTATGCCTGATCTATTTAAAAGTGCACGCGTCTTTTTTATCGATAAAATTATTCATCAAGAAAGCATGAACTATCTGCCTTATAACCTCTCGTTCATGATCAATAATAAAAAACAGTATGTTCAAATAAGAAAAGCGCTTATTGCTTTAACAGATAAAACAAAAGAACCGACCCTGGAAGATATTCAAAATGCAATCAAGCCTCTTGGAGTTACCTATAAGCAATTAAATTATTCTGATATCAACTCTGGCATGCGTTTTTTTGAAGGGATTGTGAAACATTTTGAAATTCATCAAACACCGACAGTGGTAGTGGCTAACCGCCGCACCATGAAAGCTAAAAAAATAATAGGAAAAGATATTAATAAAGAAAATCTTTTAGAATCGATTAAAGAGATGCAGTAAGATGGTGGGTGAGGAAGAATTAAAAACCGATCTGGCAAGAGAGCGGACCGTACTGGCAAGTGAGCGTACTGTATCGGCTTGGATAAGAACAAGTTTGGCAAGTATCGGTGGAGGCTTCGCATTAATGCGTTTTTTTGTCTTTCAAAATTCAGACCATCGCTTTATAGCTAATATGATGGGCGTGCTTCTCATGATTTGCGGCATGTTTATTCTTATATTTTCTTATAGAGACTACAGAGAAAGCTGTAAAAAATTAAATGGCTGTTCTAAGACAAAGATGCGCTGGATAGGAGTTGTGATCTCTGTTTTTGTTCTGCTTTCTCTTTTTCTCATTTATGTTCAAATAGCTTACCAAAATGAGTGGAGCCTGTTTTTTTGTCAGTACTATTTATACCACAAGTATAATTATGTAATAGAGTTGTTAGCAAAAATACACTTATAACAAACGATTGTTAGTACACTTGCGTCAGCTTGATTATCAATGGTTTTATGTTTTCTTTCACCCAAAACCCACAACTGTCAAGCACTTTGGGTTACTTTTTAGCATTTTTTGTATTAAGGTAGAATTTCATTTTAAAACTTGCAAGCAACTATGATACAGAAAACGTACTACAAAACAAAAGACTACTGCAAAGTAAAATTTTCTTTTACACCCGAAAATGCTCAAACCGTAGAAATTTTAGGTTTAAACAACGACTGGGAAAATGCAGTTATTTTAAGTAAAAAGAAAGATGGCAGCTTTACTGCTGATGTTAATTTGCCTAAAGATTCTACCCACGAATTTAAGTACAGAGTAGATGAAACACTTTGGTTAAATGAGCCTGAAGCTGATAATGAACAACCCAACGTTTATGGTGGCAGCAATAGCGTAATTGTATTGTAATTTTTTTGGTTTTATATTTCATTGATTTTTTTGAAGAACCTGTGAGGTGTAAACCTTGCAGGTTTTTTATTTTCGCCACATAGAAATATAGGCACATTATTGAAGAGGAATTTTACCACAAAGGCTCTAAGCTCACGAAGTTTTTTTCTTCTGTTCTTTATGCCTTTTTAATAAAATTAAAATCCTTTTTACGAATAATTTTTATTGCCACAGATTAGTAGAGCGTTTATATTAATGTGGATTAAAAGTCCATGTTTTTCCGTGTCTCCGTGGCAACAACATATTTTTCTTTATCGTAGCCTCCCTCATGCTAAAGTTATGAAACTTTCAAGGCGTTTCCTAATGAAGCGATAATCATAAGAACAAGAAACAAGATTCCAGAAATGTTCATTTAGTTAAAGTTATTTTATT
>CALBHK010000255.1 GCA_937894565.1 uncultured Chlamydiae bacterium | reverse complement strand
CTGCTCAAAAAATATCAATTTTTTCAAGCAAAGCTAATTACGCAAGAGGTCTATTTACACCCGATCTTTTTCATCCATTTCTACAGCAAATTTTATTTTAGGATAGAAATCTTTTAGAGCAACATTTTCTAACATCAACAACAATAAAGAATCGACCTTCCGATAAATAATCTTAATATCTTGTCTGCTCTCTTTACAGTATTCAGCCGCGCAAACCAAAAAAGTTGACATAAACACAGCCGCAATGCGGTTGGGATCCGAAATAAGCTTCTTTATCTCTTCTGTTTTCAATTTTTCAAAGAGGTAGAGAAGAACTTTCCAATTTTCTTCTAATAATTCTAAAAATTGCATCATAGTCTGATTTTTTATAAAGTGGATTTCTTCTTTTCCTTTCTTTTTTATAATTTGCAGCAGCTTTTTCTGATAAGAAGGTTGGAATCCCTTAAGGAACTCAAGGGCTTTCCCCTCGTTATCCAATAAATAACCAAATATGTTTTGAATCAAACCTGTCAAAGCCGTAAATTTTGATTTTTCATTCAGCTCAAGAGAGGCATCTACAATATGTTTTCTATGTTTGGCTGAAGAAAGTATCACTTCGTAACCAAGGCTCTGTCTTCCCGTCATAAATAATTCATAACCATAATCTGACCATTGCTCGTCCAATAACACAAGCTCTTCTCCTCCTCTAACAGATTCATAAAGCTTTTCCTCTACTTTCTTAAGCGATTCTTTTTCAAGAATCAAAAATCCTGCAAAATATTTAAAAAACTTTACCATGTAAAGTTTGGATGATACTGTCGTCATCCTTCCAAGATCATTCAAAATGCCCCAGCACCCCTTTGAAATCTCTTGATTGCAGACTCTTTAAAAATAAAAGAACGATCAAGCGGCCGCGCAACTTGCATCCATTCCACAGATCTTTTGGACTTTCCATAGTAAAACCCATGCAAACTCCAACTTAGATCTTTTTTTCTATAGCGTGTACAGTAAAAGTTTTCGATAAGCCACCCGTTTAGAGAAATTTCCAGATTGCCTACCGGTTCTTTATTACGTGTGTAAACAGGATGGGGTTTCGTTAAAAAATCTATAAATTCCTGACTCGGTGTAATTTGATGATGAGGAATAGATAGGGTGGTAGAGGGTGAGGCGTCATTATCTAAAATTTTCTCATCGATCAATTGTTGTATATACCCAGAGCTGTTATTAGAATTATTTAAATATGTATTAATGTTAGTATTCATAAAAATAAGATTGTTTATTGTAAAATCAGTATCTTAAATCACAACTTAATTTAATGCAATTTATCCTGAATATTTATACCGAAACACATTAAAGATTTGGTTTTTGACAACGTCGGCAGCCACTGAATTTAAGTCTGTCTGCATCGTCCAACTTGTTCAAGTTGAACTGCTTCGACATCGGTAAACCTGACTTAAATTCAGGGCGCCTCCTCGTCAAATTCCCAAATCTTTAATGTGTTTCGGTATATACCCACTCCCTCATTAATTGTTTTATTTTGGTCTGGTAGGGGATCTTTTCAAGGTCTGCCTTTTTTTTAAAAGCTTTAAGAAGAGAGGGCTCTATTTTTAAGCTAATGAGCCGGCATTTTTCAGGGAGCTGGTATTTTTCAGGCGCTTTTGCCACTAGTTTGCGATAATTTTCAATAAATTCAATGATCTGGTCGGGGGTGAATTGCGCACAGAGCGCAAGATATTCTGGTGTGAAGAACTGTATTGTTTTTTTCATGAGTCTAAACCCTCCAATGCTTTGACATCTTCTAAGTCTTGAGGGCGTCCTGATACCTTTTTCATTGCAATCAGATCTTTTCGCGATAACACCTTAATTTTTCCCAAAGAGCTCAGAATTGTTTTTGTATGCCCTTTTTTTAGGTTATAGTTAATGATAAGATCAATTTGATTGATGGGGTTATTTGGATCATAAAAATTCCATGCAATCATTTGTCTATTTTGGATATATTCATCCCTAAATAGAAACAAGCTGTTTGAATCGATAGGAAGTAGAGAAACAAGCCCAATTTCTTTGAAGGTTTTTTCTATATTTTTAAGATTTTCTAATGTCCAACTGATAACGATATCAATATCGACTGTTCCCCTTACAGCACCGTGTAAAGCCACTGCATACCCTCCTACAATAGCGTAGGGGATTTTGGCTTGGTTGAGGGCTATACAAACTTTCTGGATAAACATCTTCTTGATTCCATATATCGGTATATACCAGTATATATCACATTCGATTTTATAAAGACAAATATTTCTAAAATACATAGACTAATTATATCGATTTGACAACTAAATAGAGTTTTTATCAAATAACTGCTCTATCCTGCCGCCGGAGGGCGATCTTCCTTATCCTGTTTTGTTCTTTATTTTTTAAAAAAATCAATATGATGTACAATCGCATTATTATCATCCTAATCTGCTGGTAAAGTATGTATGAAAAAAAACACCATCGCTTAGCCCCAGTTGGCTTATTTATTAAGCGTATTGTCTTAAATTTTGTCATTGGTCTCTTCATTATTTTGTTCTCTTTGGGATTGGGAATGGGTGGTTATATTTATTTTGAAAAAATGAATGTGGTTGATGCTTATGAAAATGCTGCCATGATCTTATCCGGTATGGGCCCCGTAGATGCCCTTCATACAGTGGAAGGAAAAGTATTTGCAGGAAGCTATGCTCTTTTTAGTGGAGTTGTTTTTCTTGCTGTGATGGCTATTATTTTTGCGCCTCTGTTTCATCGTTTTTTTCACCATTTTTTAATTAAAGATAATTAAATTTATTGTTTTAATTATATTGTTTACTTTTTAAGTAGTATGTGGTATATAGTATACTATATAAAAAAGTAGGTGTGACTTGAGTAAGATTAATTTTTGCGATCTTGAAAGAGTAGAGTTTTCAAAAGGCTGCTTTACATCTTCAGGAAAACTTAACATAGAGAAAAACGATCAAACTTATGAGATAAAAATTTTAAAATTTAACCGATTGGTCAGCTTTTTATATTTAATGACTAAACCAATTGCCTCTTTATTTTGGGTGCCTGTTAGCGTTAAAATTGAGGGGGGAGAGTGTTTAGCCTACGTTAAGGTCAGCGAAGTTGTGCAAAAATTAGGTCTACTCAATCAGTCAAAATCAGAATTTAGGAAAGAGTTGCTGGGTTTAGCTAAAAATGTATCTGAAAAAGCTTTAACCGTCCTAGGAGAGAATCTTATTCAATTAGAGGAACCCTCTGAAAATAACTGCTATTTTAATTTGGGAGTAACGCGTTTTTGCATTCACATCACAGGATCTGGAATTAGTTTTGAGAATGTGGATTATACCAATATGCAAGATTTGTTTTCACAAGTGATTCATTCTAAAATTAGAGCGTTTAATAGCGAAAGTTTAAGAAGTGAGTTGTTGAGATGTCCCAATGTTGTTGTGAACGATCAAGAGGGGAATTTATCTATACAGATTTTTAATCAAGATTTTCAAATAGAAGTGACGCACGAATGCTTTAAATGTGGAGGAGAAGAATTTGAATCCGTTCAAGCTTTCATGGAAGCAAAAATTCAGCCTGCTTTAAAAGAGGGATATCTTTCAAAATTCAATGATTTGGGTGCTTTTGAGGGTTTTGCGTTTGAAAACGATACTCTATCTTTTAAAGATCATCGTTTTGCATTGCAAATAGACCACAATGGCATTAAATGGAATGAAAAAGCGTATACGAATATAGATCTCATGTTTAAAGATCTCTATTTTCAAATTATAAGCAGTTGGAAAGATGAAAATAAGTGTATAGCGAGTGTGGAAAAAGAAAATAATAATTTTTTTGTAAAATTGGGTCCTTTTAGCGGTCATCAGGTAAAAAATAATTTCACATATACTAACGGAAAAATTGTTTTTGGAGAAGAGTCCTTTAGTTTAGATGGATTTTTTAAAGAGTTAGAGCTTTCCTATAGAGATAATGTAGTAGATTGTATAGTAAAAATTTTACAAAAGCAGGGAAAGTGGCATTTAGAAAATTTTAATAAAGAAGCGTTGGAATTTAAAATTGGAGATCAGACTTTTAATTTTTTAATTGACTTCAAAAAGAAAGGGCTAATTTTTAATGATAAAAATTGTAATCATGAAGATGATTTAGAAAAAAAATTAAAATCGATTATTTTAAATAATGCAGCTCAGAAAATTAAAGAGATTGGAACGAGTGTTTTCAGCCAGTGGATTATTAAGTATGATCAGGATTTTGTTGCTCACGCAGTTTTTCAAGAAGAAGGCGTTAAGAAGATTTTTGAATCAAAAGCTGTTTTCCCGAGTGAATACATTTTACGTAATAAAAGAGAAGTGGAATACGAACAAGGATCTGGTTACGGAGAGCGTGGGATTAGTAAATTGCCTGATTTGTCCCAGGAAGATATTGAAAAGATACAAAAAGAAGTAGAGAAATTGGGCCCTAATTATGGTTTCGATCTGGACGAGGAAGAGTTAACAGAGGGTAAGTTACATTTGGGCGAGAAAATGAGTGCTCGATTCGAGTTTTTCCAAGGATTATCCGAAATGAGAGAGCGCTATGGGGTGACAGAATCGCGTATTTTAATGGCTTATGAAATGCAATTAAAAGAAGAAGAGAGATTTGATGCGTTTTTATCTCAAGCTTATGAACAAGCTTATGAAAAATTAAAGAACCAAGCTGAGAATGGAAAAACATTGAGAGTAAGAAATAAAGCTAAAAATACTCTCAATAACAAAAATGGAGAGACCCTTTGTGATGCCTTTGTAGAATATAGATCACGTCTTTTTGGTTCTTCAAAACTTAACTTTGATATAAGGACCATTGCAAATGGTGTGGCCTGGAGTTATGGACATGTGGCCATTTTAAGAGGAAAAAAAGAGCAAGTCATCGGATCTGATTGTGGATGGGAGAAAGCTCTTTTACCCCCGTGGAGAAATGGAGGTAAATTTTTTGCATTGGAGCTTGAACAAGAAGATACGATAGTTGTAGGGCCGCGAGCGATCAAAGAAAAATATTATAACGAGAAAGAGCATCAAAATATTAAAATGGTGACATTTGAAGAGATGACAGATGAAGAGTTAGATTACTTGCAAGTTCCGGTAGAACTTTACGAGAAATAATATCGGCTCATTCAGCATTTAAACAAAAGACCTCTTTCGAAACTGCATTAAATTTTTCGTCCATATGTTTACATATGAACTCAAAATTTTCCAATAAATTTGCTCAAAAAATATCAATTTTTCCAATTAAAGCCAGTTTCGAAAGAGGTCTATTATACAAAAGAGTCTATTGAAGGGAAAATTTTTTTTTGTTAGCTTCTCTTGGCAAAGAAGAAGGAGTTTCTATGTCAGAAAGTGCAGTGATTGTGATTCCGGCTCGTATGGCCTCTACCCGCTTTCCCAATAAGCCATTGGCGCAGATTAAGGGAAAAGAGATGATCTGGCGTGTGTGGGAAATAGCCAAGGCTGTTAAATCGGCAAGCGATGTGATCATTGCTACAGATGATGAAGGATTAAAACAGTTTGCTGAGAATTTTGGAGCTCAAGTGCTCATGACAAGTTCTTTTTGTTTGACCGGAACTGACCGTGTGGCGGAAGTTTCTTATCTATTAAAAGAAGCCCCTAGCATCTTCTTTAGTTTCCAAGGTGATGCAGTGTTGACTCCTCCTTGGGTCATTGAAGAGACTCTGCAAGCGATGTTGAGCGATCCTTCTATTCAAATGGCAACACCAGCAGTCCATTTAAAAGGAGAAGCTTTGGGTCATTTTATCGCCAGTAAGCAATCGGGAAGTTCCAGCGGCACATGTGTCACTTTTGATAAAAAGGGAAATGCCCTCTACTTCTCTAAGGCTTTGATTCCCTATAGCCGCGAACAAAACAGCTCACATCGCTTGGTTTATAAGCACATTGGACTATATGGATATCGCACCGAGACTTTGAGGCGGTTAAGTGCGTTGCCTGAAGGCGTTTTTGAAAAAGTAGAAAAATTAGAGCAGCTGCGCGCCCTAGAAAACGGAATTTCTATAAGAATAGTAGAGGTGGATTATCACGGCCGGACATCAGGATCTGTGGATAATCCTGAAGATGTGGATTTTGTGGAATCGATTATTGATAAAGAGGGGGAGCTTATATGAGACTAATTTTACTACGACATGGTAATACGTTTGAATCGCATGAAACGCCATTGCAAGTAGGCTCGCAAACAGATCTTCCTCTTACGGAAACGGGAAAAACACAAGCATTGGATTTTGCTCATTATTTGATCAAAGAAAAAATCATTCCCAGCGCTATTTATGCAGGAGGACTTAAAAGACAGATCGAGACAGCTCAAATAGTGGCTAAAGAGTTATGTATAGAAGATAAAATGCACTTGCATGAAGAGGCGCTTAATGAAGTAGATTATGGTTCATGGGAGGGTTTAAGCTCGGAACAGATTTTGATGGGCTGGCCGGATGAATATGCCGCTTGGAGTCAGCAATCATTTTGGCCAGAAGCAATCTTTGGACGCTCTTTTGATTGGCATAGGGATCAGATCAAAGAGTGGATGGAGCATTTAGGAAGCATTTATAAAGGCGATGAAATGGTTGTGGGAGTGACGAGCAATGGGATCATGCGTTTCTTCTATTCGCTGTGTAAAGAAACAAATAGTGCAGAAGCTGGCAAAGTAAAAACAGGAAACTTCTGTGAATTGTCTTTAGAGGGAAAGGAGTTGATCCTTAAAAAGTGGAATCATCACACAAAATAGAAAGATGAGATTGAACCATGGATAATATGATTATGAAAAACGCTATTTTTAGTTGTTGGGGACCACCATAATAAAAGCGCTCACATCATCACTTTTCTTACGGTTATTAGAATCGATTTTCCCATTCTCTACCTCTTTTTGGAGTCGATTCCATAGCTGATCTAATAACTCTTCTGGGGTTCCACTATTTTTAAAAATACCTTTGAGATCTTCTTCATCCATGCAGTCATTCACAGTAGCACCGTCTGTTAAAGCAATAATTTTATCGCCCGGTTTCACTTCGATTAATCCAGATACTTTATGACTGCCGGTGCAATTACCGCCAAAATTCCCAGAGCGTTGCGTAGGCTTGTTGTTTTCTTTTATTGGTCTTTCTACATGATATGTCAATTCTGTCCACATATCATCTTGATGCAGACAAAACAAATCACTATCCCCAATTGCATAGTAGAATAAATAACATTTTCCATCATCCCCTTGAAGTAATTGAGTGATAATAAGAGATGAATTTGAAGCAACTTGACTTTCAAATTTTGAGCTTTCTTTAAGGATTAATTGTTCGACAGCTTTTTGCCATTCATCAAAGTTTGCGCAGGAAGGCAGCTTTTTAATTTCTTCATCGAATTGAGGCCAGAATTTACTGAAAAGATTATATTTGATTTCATTTACTGCGTGGCCTGTTCCATCGGCAATATAGGCAAGTCCTTGTTCGGGAAAGACATTAACAAAGTCAATATTGTTTTTATTGTTTTCGCCTGCAAAAGTGGTGTTTTTAAAAGAATGATATCCCTCTTTTTCTAAAGAAACGATTTTTTCAATGGTTACGGTTTCAATAGTGAGTGTCTGAATTTGTTCGGAGGAAGTTTGTTTTTGTTTGCAATGGTTCACGACTGCTTTTATAGCTCTGACAATCAAAATGGTTAGGGCAATTGTTGCGAAAATAACTAAAGCGATAGCGGCTATTTTACTCGTCACCACTGCAGCACCAATTGCACACCCAGCTCCTACAATAAAGGCTGTGGTATTCAGCAAAACATTCTTATTTATTTTCATAAAATCCCCAAATTTACCTGTACTCAATTTTATATAAAAATTATTAAGAAACAATAAATTTTAAGAGCATCTTGTTTGGGTGGTGTTTTTGCATTTCTTATCAAAAAAAGCAGTGCCAATTAAAAGCGCTCCGGCAATTACAAATGTGACAATGCGCAAGCCGATGGGCATTTCCCACGCTTCTTTTAAAAGAAGATAGCTCATGGCAAAAATTAAAATCCCCACACCCGCCAGACGTGCATTTTCTAATTGTTTGAGATGGCTAAAGTAGATGAGCGTTTCACCCGCTACAATGTAAATTAAAAGAGCTAAAGCGCGTGCCGCACTCTCCATAGGAATGATTTGGCATATATTCCAAATAAGGCTCATAAGAAAAATAATTGTAAGAGTAGCTAAAACGTTAAATACTAAATTTTTTTGAGCGTATTGCTTTGTAAATTGCCCTGTAAATTGGGCATCTGAAAAAATCCATGCATTAGTAGCACAAGATCCGATAGCCATGCAAAGGAGAGCGAAATCTAAACTTAAAAAAGGTGCGCTTAGAATGTTTTCATATCTTGTCAGTAGCATGAAGAGGGGAATAATCAAGTAGAGAGCAAATCCTGCAGAAAGTTTGGGGGATTGGAAAATAAAACGTCCTAAACCAACGGCTAAAGTGGCTTCTAAAAGAAGTAAGATAGCTGTTGTATTGAATGCAGCATCTTCTTGCGGAAAAGGAGGTACGCTCATCATGAAAAGAAATAGCATGCCATTAAATGCAAAGATAGCAGCTAAGCGATATTTAGAGAGTGGCCAGTCTGTAGATCTAGATAGGCGGTAACCAAAAGAAAACGATAAGGCGATCGCTGCACCATAGAGGATATTAGACAGATAAGGAGGAACAAAATTTTGTTGCCAGCTTATAAATGCAAGAGCGGTTGTAAGAAGCAAAAAAGTACCCCTCGAATTTTTGCAAGCCAAGATAGCTGCGGGTAGAAAAAAGAGAAGATAGAAAGCTGCAATATAAAGAGCAATCAGTTCTGTGTGGGGAATAATGTAAAAAACAGAACTGTAGCAATAAGTGGCCACCCATGCAATGTAAAGTGGAGAGTTCCATTTGCGCCATACAAACATTGCCAATGCAGCGATATCAATGAGCAGGGCGTAATTGATTAAGAAAATGTAGTGGGGCTTGTCTGTTTGGACAAGAAAAGGAATGATCATCGCCATAAAAATAGAGAGGGAGGCCAGCGGTTGAAGGTCTTTCTTAATAGCTAACCAAGCTGTGAAAGCAGCTAAAGCCATCATAGCAGCAAAGGTATAAGGAAGGGGGAAAATGTGGTAGAGTTGAAAGCCTGCAAAAAGAGAGAGAAGGCAAAGGCCTGCTCCTAAAGTAATCACAATCTGCGCGCCTTTTGAATATTTCTCTAAAAGAAGAATGCCCCCTGCATAGCTTGCAATGCCAATGGTTAATCCCATAAACACTCGCATGGATTCATTAATCCAATGATTAACAAAAGCATAGCTTAGAAACCAACCACCAGCCAGCAGGACTAGAAAAATTCCAATAGCAGCAAGGTAGTTTTCTTTTAGCCAGGAAGAAAAAAATCCAGACGAATCGTTTTGAGGCTCTTGTGGCGGTGAGTAAACGGGTCTATGAACTTCTTTTTTTACCAGACCAATTCCAAGTTTTGTTTCTATAACATTTAGTCTTTCTTCGATTTTTTTTAATTGCTCGTCTGCGCTTGTCATCTCTTCTCTGGTGTTTGTTTTAAAAACAAGGAGCGTAGCATTTTCTTTATTTTTAATGAACAACAAACAATGGGCGCACATCTATTGCAAATGAATGAACGAACAATTAACCTGAAAACAACTCTGTTAAAAATTTAAGCAAAATTAATATGATTATTTTTTCTGATCGCGAACTATCAAAGCGGATCGAGCGTGCTGAAGCGCGCTTCAATGCAGCCTTTGTGGAATCACGTGCAAAATTATTTCCGCAAAGCGGTGCTCAGTGGATTGAAGTAGCCGGAGCATATGCTCTATTTGATGGGTCTCAATCTCCCTGTACGCAAACATTTGCCCTTGGCCTCTTTCAAGAGGCTACATCCGCTGATTTAAAAGAGATTGAAGATTTCTTTGTAGAAAGAGGAGCTTCTGTTTCACACGAAATAAGCCCTTTAGCGCATGCTTCGCTCCTTCCGTTATTACTTAAGCATCGTTATCAGCCGATTGAATATTCCACTATTTTGTTTCTTTCACTTAAACAAGACCCTCAGTGCGTGTTGTCTATAAATTCTAACATCAGCATACGCATTATTGAAGCTGATGAGGTTAATCTTTGGGCTCACACTTCAGCTAAAGGGTGGACAGCAGAGATGCCCGGTGTTTTTGATTTCGTCTACGAACTTGGATTTATCAGTGCGGGTTGTGAAAACTGCTATTTATTTTTAGCTGAGATCAATAATAAACCCATTGCAACGAGTATATTATCTATCGTTGATGGTGTGGCGATATGTTGCGGAACGAGTACGATTCTAGAAGCAAGAAGGCAAGGAGCGCAAACAGCCCTTATAAGTGCCCAATTGCACTTTGCAAAAGAAAAAAACGCCGAGATGGCCCTTATGGCAGCATCGCCCGGAAGCCAATCGCAAAAAAATGCCGAAAAAAATGGCTTTGGCATCGCTTACACACGCACCAAATGGCAGTTAGCACCTACTTCTTAAAGAAAGCATTCTTCCTGCTTTTATATTTTTTTCTTGCATCTAAATTTGAAATTTTAGTTTAATGTCGCCTGATTGCTTGATAATGGCATCACAATGGGGAAAAATGAAAAAATATTTTGTCTTGATCGGGCTGTTTTTTGCTACTCTTTGTTATGCTGAATGCGAAGTCACTCAGGCAAATTCTGAAGCGGAAGGCTCTTCTATAGTTGAAGGTGTGAATGTCATTACGGGCTCTTATTCCTTTACTGTGCCTGTGCATCATGTTCCAGGAGCGCAGCCTCTTACTTTTTACAAGAGTTTCAATAGTCACGATTACCGCGATCCAAGGCGTCCTTTTTGGTCTGAGAGTTTTTACGGTTTTCTTTGTGTGACCAAAGGAAAAATTAAAAAAAAAGACCATACCCATGCTCTTTACGTCGAAGATGGGGGAGGGAGTACTTTTTTAATTGAGCCTTCTAAAAAAAAGAACCTCTGTTTGAAATTATCGCATGAATATTCTCCTACCCGAGGGGTGACTAATACATCTAGGGGCATTATTGGCGCTTCGACTAATTTGAGCAATATGACTCTGGAGATGAAAGAGGGAAGGAAAGATAGCCGTGCTTTTTTAACTAAGCCGGATGGGACGCTACAAAATTTTATACGCTGTGGAAATTTTCAAGATGATTACTTCTATCGTTTAGAAGATCAAATTTTCCCCAATGGCAATCGTTATCAATGCCAGTATAATGATAAAAATCAACGCATGGCAACGACCTTTACTAATGCTGATCAAAGCACTCTATTTCTAAAAGAGCATTACGAATTTACATCTTATGATAAAAAAGAAGACATGCATTATGCAGATCATGTTTTTAGCGATGGAAACAGAAGTGCTCAGGCCATTGAAAGGTGTGTGGGCCGTTACAGAGGCATAAAGGATCCTTATTACTGCCTTAAATGGGTGCAGCCAATAGGAGCTCCTAAAGAAACTTATTATTATGAAAATAGAGGATTAGCTAATTGGGCTCAATTTAAAGCAAGATATAGGCCCGATACACGTTATACAATATTGAGTTACTATGAGGCTGGAAGCAATTGGGTGCCAGACAAGTTGGTTGCATTGGATGAAACAGCTCCTCAAATTGGAAGGATAAGACTCCTCTGGGCACCTGCAGGTTGCAATAAAGATCCCATTCCCATCTACTCTTTTGACTACCACATCGAGAAAAAGTCTAAAAAATCCGATATTCTTTTGGCCACAAAAATATTTTCTTTCACAAAAACGATAAGAAAAATGTATTGACTGCCCACGATTATTTTAGTGAAGATTCTACTTATGTGGGATTGTATCGTAAATGGGGTGACGAATATAAAACTAGACCAACAAGGAATAAAAAATGAAAAAGCTTTTTTTAGTTATAATATGGGGTTTAATTATGAGCAGTTATATTGACTCTGAGCGTCTTTTTAATTCTACTCTCACCGAAGCGGTTGAGGCTTTGGATCCTCTATTTTCTAAATATAAAATGAACGTAAGTGGAGGGGGAGGATATATTGGATATGATATTGGACACATTGCTTTATCAGTGAATGTTTATAAACAGGTTACTGTAGATGAAGCTAGGAGAATTTATGTAGAGATTCTGGATGCGATTGTAGAGCGTATCAATAAAGATAAAAAACTACGCCCCTATTTAAGAGAATATCCTATGACCTATCGTTTAGTCGATTTAAGTTTGAGTTTTGTGGATGAGAAGACGCATTATCCCCCTAAAGAATATGTTTATTATATGTATAAGTACGATGTTTTATTTTTTCGAGGCTATGATGTCGTTAAAAACAATTTTGTAGATCTCCATAGGGAAGATTTTTCAGAAACATTAAAAATTCTTGAAAAAGAAAAAGAAGGTCAAAAATGAAATACTCTATTTTAGCCATTTTGGCTCTTGTTGCCATCGCATTCTTTAGCTCTATGAGTTTTTTAGGGCCTCAAACTATTTCAGAAAAGGCGGATAAACAGCTAAAAAAAGATGCTCTTATATTGTGTAAAAAATATAAGTTGGATTTTTTATCTATCAGCGATTCCCGTATTTTAGAAAGCAAGGATGAACATGCCGATTTTACTATTAACATGATGAGCTATCGTGAAATGACAAAAGAAGAAGTGCGTGAGCTCTGTAAATCCTTCACGCAAGATTTTTGGAAGGCTTTAAAATCTAATCCGATCTATTTAGATTATGCTATAGAGTCATGGGGATTTAAAAAAATTAAAGAAAAACCGCTTCACCCCTTTATTATGGGCATCAAGCTCTCTTTTTGGGATAAGCAGATGGACCGCAGAGGGGCTCCTTATGTCTCTTTAATTAAGGTGATGGAAGGTAAATTCTTATATTACTACGCCGATTCTGCTACGCAGAAACTTCAAGAGCCTGTTGTGGAAACATTTGAAGAAATGGGGCTTAAATTTGAATGATTTTTTTAGAAAAAAATCTTGCAAATAAGCAAAAAAATAACGTATTCTTTCAACAAGAAATGGAAAACATTTTGAGCCCCATACAGTTTTTATGGGGTCTTTGGGTTTTTTTAGATTTGTAAAAATAGTAAGCTTTTGTCTGATCATTCTAGATGGTAATTAATAGCTAATGGAGTCGATTTATGTTTGAAAAACAACCAGAAAGTTGCTTAATCCGTACTCAAAAACATCACCTACTCTTGTGGGTGATGTTTTTAGTCTTTTTTTCTCTTCCTCTGCATGCACAAGAGACAGAATCTCCACTGGTTATCTCGGT
>CALBHK010000254.1 GCA_937894565.1 uncultured Chlamydiae bacterium | reverse complement strand
TTGAGCAGAGAAAAGCTATATTGTTTTGCTTTTTCTCCGAGTGGAATAATAAAAAGCTGCGGACCTCTTGGCAGAGGAAGCGTTTTTGAACTCTGTCCGATCGCTGTTTGGATCATACGCTCCATTCCGCTTCCAAAGCCACAGCAAGGCACGTTTTTTGGCCCGCCGATTTCTTCCAAAAGCCCATCATAGCGTCCGCCGCCCCCAATGCTATTCTGAGCCCCTAAAGTTTCTGTGGTGATTTCAAAGACGCAATGGTTGTAATAATCAAGCCCGCGCACAAGAAGAGGATCGATGACAAAGGGGATACCTAACGAACGCAGTAGATTTTGGATGGCGGCAAAGCGATCAGAACTCTCGCTTTCTAAAAAATCTAAAATGGAGGGGCCGCTGGCTACAATACGTCGATCAGTCTCATCTTTAGAGTCTAAAATGCGCAGTGGATTGAGAGTGAAACGCTTGCGGGAATCTTCTGATAAAGCCTCTAAATGAGGTTTTAAATAATCTAACAGGGCGGTGCGGAATTTTTGGCGCTCTTCGCTGCTACCGATAGAATTGAGCTTCACGGTTAAATTGCCAATGCCTATGCGGCTGTAAACTGTATAGAGCAGATCGATGATTTCGGCATCTTGCTCTGGGGCAGCGACTCCTATGGCTTCCACTCCAAATTGGTGGTGCTGGCGGTATCTGCCCGCTTGAGGCCGATCATAACGGAACATGGGAGCGATGTAGTAGAGTTTATGCTGAGAAGCTTGGTTCATCATTCCGTTTTCTACAAGAGCGCGCATGACGGGAGCTGTCCCTTCCGGCCTTAAAGCCATGGAACGCTCTCCCTTGTCTAGAAATTGATACATCTCTTTAGACACAATATCCGAACTTTCGCCCACTCCTCTGGAAAAGAGCTCATAACGTTCAAAAATGGGGGTGCGAATCTCCTGAAAGCCGTAAGAAGCGGTGGTTTTGCGGATAATCTCTTCAACATGTTGCCAGATAAAGGAAGATTTCCATGGGGTGTTAGGGTCTTGTGGAATGATGTCGAAAAGGCCGGTGGGGGCTGTGTATTTCATCTCTAGTCCTCTTGTTAATTGAGGCTAGATTTTAACATAAGGATGTAATTACGCAAGAAAGAAAAGAGAGATAGAGAAAAAAAGAAAGGAGGTGTGTTAACCGCAGAGCCACAGAGTACGCAGAGCAAACGCAGAGGTGTTTTAGGTGAGCTTTAAAAAACAAATCTAAAATACCTCTGCGTTTGCTCTGCGTAATCTGTGGTTAGCTTCTCTCTTTTTTTCTCTTTATTTCCAGAATTTATACCACGCAGCCTTGACTTCACTTTTAAGAACTTGAGTACTGCTTTTGAGTTGAACTGAAGGGTCATTAGAATTTTGAATTTGAGTTTGGTGATAAGCGCTATTGAATTTTTCACGGCATATTTTAATGTAAGTCATAGGATGGCAAATCATATCAGGAATATTGCAAATCGACGCTTTACAATTTTTGAAAAAGTTTTCTGCTGAAGTGTCTCTGTTTGCGCACATGTCTACTAAATGGTAGATAGCGATTGCAATCATTGCTATCGCAGCAATTTTAATAGCAACGCTAATTAACAGTGGAGCAGCAGAAGAAAGGAAGAATGCAGCAGTGCATCCTGCAATTGTAAGACCACCGGCTATGTTAGCGCCTAAACCATTTATTTGAGTCATAAAACTTCCTATGTTGATGTTTTTCTGAGCCAATCATAATAGAGAATTATTAATATTTCATTAATTTTCTGAAAAAAAAGATTTAATTTTAAAGGTTGAAGCTTCGTAAGGCATAAATTCCATTTGAAAGAGAGGGGCAGATAGGCCCTGTTTTTGGATGCTTATTGCGTTTTTTTGCAGCTCTTTGTTGCCCTTTGTGCTTAATAGAGCGACCTGTGGAAGCTTAAAAAATTTATCCGTAGAGGTTGATAAAGTTTCGCTAAATAGATAGTAACGCGGCAGGTTATAGAGCCTATAAGAGCCGGGAATATCCAGGGGGGTAAA
>CALBHK010000253.1 GCA_937894565.1 uncultured Chlamydiae bacterium | reverse complement strand
AATCTGTTGTAAAGTCAGAATTTAATTGATGAGTTGTAAAAATAATATAATCACAATTAGAAGTAGCAAAAGCAGAATATCTTGATTTCATAAGCTCAAGTGCAGTTTTAGGAGAAGTAATTTTGTCGTGAAAAGGTTTACAGCATTTTTTATATTTTTTCCCGCTACCGCAGGGGCATGGATCATTTCTGCCAATTTTTTCGGACTCGCGAATTAGCGTCTGTGGTTTTGGAGTTTTGTTGAGAACCACAGAGCTTTCTTCAGCACCGTCTTCTTTCGTCTCTGATTCGCCAGAGACAAATAACCACTGGCCTTGAGGGGTTTTGCGAAAAACAGAATGTTCATGGTGATGAAAAGTTTGGTTTTTCTGTTTGTAGCTTGCAATGAACTCAACCTTACCAGTTTTGTCTTCGTTGTTGCCTTTTTCGGTAGATAGAATTTTAAGTCCAAGCCATTCTGATTCTTTGGCCCATTTTTTGGCACCAACCAAATCAAAATCAGATTGGGACTCAGGAGCTAACGTGTCCTTGAGGTACTTCATTTCTAGCTTTGTATAAGCACTGTAGCGTGAGCGCATAAGTTCTTCAGCTGTTTTTGGTAGTTGCTGTCTTTTGATGAAGGGCTCGCAACAAGATTCATAACTTTTTGGTGATCCACAAGGGCAGTTCATAGGTATCCTTTTTGATTAAGGTTAACCAGGGCGTGTCCTCATTTGGTTGTATGAATTTCAATACGTTAGTCCCGTAGATTTGATCAAAATGATATGAAAAACTCGACTATAGGAGGGTTTTTCATATGGCAAGAATAGTTTTAAACGATGACCTATGGGGTCAGCTACAAACAATAATGAAGTCTATGGGGTGTAAGTCCTCAAAAAATAATCGTAACATTATGGAAGCCATTTTATGGAAAATTAGAACAGGTTCCACATGGCGTGATGTGCCTGGTGAGCTGTGTCCATGGAAAACAGCCTACAATAGATTTAACCGTTGGACACAAAAAGGACTCTGGGACAATTTTTTTTTGCTATACCGAAAGAAGCTGATACAGAGTGGATATTCATCGACGGCAGCCACATCCGCGTACACCAGCATGCTAGTGGATCTCGGCGTGGAGAATATCGTGCTATCGGAAAAAGTAGTGGTGGACCCACAACTAAGATACACATGGCCAGTGATGCCCATGGAAATCCGCTCTGTTTTGAAATCACTGGGGGTCAAGTGCACGACAGTCAAGTTGCACCACAACTGATTGATCAGGTCAGCGGTGAAGTTTTAATCGCCGATAAGGGTTATGACTCTGAATCTATCCGTGAAAAAGCAAGATCCAAAAATATGATTCCAATAATTCCAAAAAGATCGAACAATAAAAATCCTGACAAAGATTTTGATCTTCAACTTTACAGAAATCGTCACGTAATTGAAAATTTATTTGCAAAAATAAAACACTACAAGGCCATTGCAATGCGTGCAGATAAACTCGCAAGAAATTTCAAAGCTAGCATCACTTATGTTTGTACTTTTTTATGGCTTAAACTGCTCGCAACCAAATGAGGACACGCCCTAGGCATTCAAGATATAATTATCGAAGACATTAAACTTTTCAAAAAAGACTTGAGAGCTGTTATCACAGCAAGGCAGAACAAGAAGCATTGTTATTGCAACAAGTGTGGCTTGCAACTTTCCAATATCCACGAGTGGATTTTTAAAGAACTTAAAGGGATACCGTTAGGTATTTACTCACAAGTAACTCTAAAGTATTACCAGCTTAGAGTCCATTGTGATGATTGCCATAAAGTCATCTTAGCTCCTACAGATTGGATTCACCCGCAGTTTAGATCTATGACCTGTGCTTTTGCTGAACACGCAGGAAGACTCATGGAAGAGCTTACTTGTGAAGCGACAGGAAGGATTTTACATTGCAACTCTAAAACTCTCTGGGACTTAGATCAGTATCGCATGGAAGCTATGATGAAATATTTAACCCTTCCTCAAAATATTGATGTTAGCTACCTCAGTGCCGACGAGGTTCACTTTAAAACTCTACACCCTAAAAAAAGAATCAGTATTTTTCAAAAAAGATGGGAACCTAAATTTATCACTAATCTTGTTTGCCCTACAGAAGGCAAAGTTTTATTTAACGGCCCTGGAAGATCAGCTTCCTCACTGGCTACAGCCATGAGTGTTTTATCTCCTGGACAACTTCTCGCGGTGGAAAGATTTGCCGTTGATATGCATGATCCTTTTATTTCAACAATAACCACAAAATGCCCTAATGCCCAAGTCTGTGTAGATAGGTTCCACTTAGTTCAAGTCATTAACAAGACTTTCGATAAAGTCAGAAGACAAGAGTTTAAATTAGCTCAAAAAAACAAAGATCCCAAATAAACCAGCAGGAGAGGATAATAGGAGACCAGCACCAGGTCCCGCAGCCAGAGGGGATACCCGCCGGCATTTGTCCAGAAGTACGGAGTCTCCCGCAGCCAGACAAAAGGCAGCAAAAGCACGGCCATCAAAAAGCCCGCAGTGTAAAACAGCGGCTTGAAGAAGCTCATTGGCGGGCTCTCGTATTTCATCACCCCGTAAAGGAAGCACTCTCCCGCGACTTGGAAACCGCCCAGTGATAAGGATGCACCTCCGTCCACTCTACGCATACCTTTAGCGCAGGCTTCCCCTGCTCAGAAATTGAACGTCAGGATTGCTCTTCTTGACACATTTC
>CALBHK010000252.1 GCA_937894565.1 uncultured Chlamydiae bacterium | reverse complement strand
TCAACCCCGTGGCTTTGGCGAGTCCAAACATTTAATTTATTCATACACACTTCCTAAGGTGGCTTTGGAATTTGCCACCTTTCCCTCCCTTGTTTTTAACTCATTCCTGCGCTATGATGAGCTCTTTAATCTGAGGTTCCTCTATGTTTTCTGTGCTTAAAAAAATATTCGGTTCTGCTCAAGACAGAATGGTACGTCGCTATTCCAAACTTGTCTCTGAAGTGAACCACTTTGATGCTCAATTTCAGTCTTTGACCGATAGCGAATTAAAAGCAAAAACAGAAGAATTTAAGCAACGCTTAGCGCAAGGCGCTAGTGTCGATGATATCTTATGCGAGGCATATGGCGTTGTAAAAGCTGCCTGCCGCCGCTTGATTGGTCAAGATGTGCATGTTTCTGGCTATAATCAGAAATGGGACATGGTTCCCTATGATGTGCAAATTGTAGGCGCCATTGCCATGCATAAAGGGGCGATTGCTGAAATGCAAACAGGGGAAGGTAAGACTCTTACTGCTGTTATGCCCTTATATCTCAATGCTTTAACGGGCAAGCCTGTGCATCTGGTGACGGTGAATGATTACTTGGCCAAGCGCGATGAAGAGTGGGTGGGCTCTGTGCTGCGTTATTTGGGTTTAACTACAGCGACTTTAATGAATGAGACACCTCCTGAAAGGCGTAAGGCAGTCTATGGCGCCGATGTGGTCTATGGAACGGCATCCGAATTTGGGTTTGATTATTTGCGCGATAATTCGATGGCGTTGGATCTTTCACAGCAAGTGCAGCGCGGTTACTATTTTGCCATTATCGATGAAACCGACTCTATTTTAATTGATGAAGCGCGCACCCCTTTAATTATTTCGGGGCCAGCTCCCGAAAGCCGCCAGATGTATGATGAGTTAAAAGGGGCGGTAGCAAAACTTGTAAACCATCAGCGCGATCTATGCTCTAAGTTGGCAACTGTTGCCATGCGCACAATAGAAACTCCAGGTGCGGATAAAAAAGCAAAAGAAGCCGCTTTTAGAGACATGTGGGTGGTAAGCAAGGGCACTCCTCACAATAAACAGTTAAAAAGATTAAAAGAAGATCCCGATCAAAGAGCCGCAGTAGACCAGTGGGACCTCTATTATCATTCAGATCAAAATAAAAATGAAAAAGCAGACGTTCTTTCTATTTTATTTATGACAATAGAAGAAAAGAGCAATGAATTTGAACTTACAGATAAGGGAATTAATGATTGGATGCAGGCAAGTGGCACAGATCAAAACGATTTTGTGATGCTTGATTTGGGGTATGAATACCACGCAATCGATACTAACCCTGATCTTAGCGAAGAAGAAAAAGCCTCTAAGCGTGAAGCGTTGCAAAATGAAGATGTGAAGAGAAAAGAGAGAGCTCATAATTTACGCCAACTGCTTAGAGCTCATTTGTTAATGGAAAGGGATGTCGATTACATCATTCAAGAGAGCAAAGTGGTGATCATTGATGAAAATACGGGCCGTCCTCAACCGGGCAGACGTTTTTCTGATGGATTGCACCAGGCTATTGAAGCTAAAGAGGGCTGTCCTGTGCAGCGCGAAACGCAAACGTATGCAACCATTACTTTGCAAAATTATTTCCGCCTTTATGCAAAACTTGCCGGCATGACAGGTACAGCGATTACAGAGGCTGGCGAGTTTAAAGAAATTTACAAATTAGATGTCTTGCAAATCCCGACCCATAAAAAATGCGTACGTCAAGATTTTAATGACGAAATTTACATGACAGAAAGAGAAAAATACGCGGCTATAATCAAAGATGTGAAAGAAAAGCATGAAAGCGGACGTCCCATTTTAATTGGAACAGAGTCCGTTGATATTTCTGAAAAACTTTCGCGCATTTTAAGGCAAAATCAGCTCCAACATGTGGTGCTCAATGCCAAAAACCATGCTCAAGAGGCAGAAATTATTGCCAATGCAGGGCGCCGGGGAACCATCACAGTCGCCACTAACATGGCAGGTCGTGGAACAGATATTAAGCTGGAAGCGGGGATTACAGAGTTAGGGGGGCTATATGTGATTGGAACAGCACGCCACCAATCCCGTCGTATCGATTTGCAGCTGCGTGGACGTTGCGGACGTCAGGGAGATCCGGGTTCCTCTAAATTTTATGTCTCTTTTGAAGATCAGTTAATGCGTTTATTTGCCTCTCCCAGAATTACCAAGATCATGCAGCGTTTTAGGCCTGAAGATGGGGAAGCATTATCTGCCGGGATTTTAAATACAAGCATTGAAACAGCGCAAAAAAGGGTAGAAAGCCGTAATTTTTCTATTCGTAAACACACTTTGGAATATGATGATGTGATGAACCGCCAGCGCCATGAAATTTATGATTTCCGCAACGATATCTTACGCGGTAAAGAGATTGGGACAATAGCTGGCGAACTGATTGAAGATGTCTGTTTTATGGATGAAGAGGGTTCATCCAAATGGGACCCACAGGCTTATTGGCATTGGATCTCTAATCTCTTTCCTGTGGGATTGCCTGAAGAGTTATTTGATGGTTCTCTTTCAGAAAAACAGGTGCGAACAAGTGTGGCGCAAGCAGTAGAGGCGGCTTTTAAAGAAAAATGCGAAAGAGAAAATGCTAAATTTGATCTTAAAGAGAGAGATTTAAGCGCAGAAGCGGTGCACAGCATGATGATCCGTCTGCTGGATATTTTATGGAAGCAGCATCTTCTGCTTATGGACCATTTAAGATCGGATGTGATGCTGCGCGCAGTTGCTCAGCGCGATCCTTTAATTGAATTTAAGCACGAAGCCTTTATTTTATTCGATGCTTTAAGCAGGGACATTAAAGTTAAAATTGCCCAAAACCTCTTTCGCTTTCAACTCGTGTCTAGGGAATTTACAGGAACAAGTGTATTTTAATGAAAAATAAGGTTTTGAAAGATCCAGGTCTTAAGACCTGGGTTTCCTCGAATTGGATGAAATCTATCTTTAAGAAAGAGCTCTCCTCTCTTACCTATTTGAATATCACTCAATTTTTAGGGGCGTTAAACGATAATATTTATCGCTCTATTATTGTTTTTTTTCTTCTCTCTATTTATGGGGAGTCGCATAAATATTTTGTGATGTCGACAACAGGTATTGTTTTTGTTTTACCCTTTCTTCTTTTTTCTGCCACTTCAGGTAAATTGGCCGATAACTATAGCAAGCGCAATATCATTGTCCTAACAAAGGTTTTAGAGCTTTTGATCATGACATTTGGTCTGATCACTCTTACCTTTGAAAGTGCATGGGGCTCTTATGCAACGCTATTTTTGATGGCCACTCAAAGCGCTCTTTTTTCGCCCTCTAAATATGGCATTATTCCAGAACTTGTAGAGGAAGATAAAATTTCTAAAGCCAATGGAATTTTGTCTTCTTTTACCTTTTTAGCCATTATCACAGGCACTTTTTTAGCCGCCTTTATTTGCGATATCAGCAATAAGAATTTTATTTTAGCGGCTATTTTATGCTGTCTAGTCTCTCTTTTGGGGTTGATTGCCAGTTTTGGAATTGCTTATACAGAGCCGGTTATTTCTGCGCAGGATCGTAAACTGCTTAAACAGGCACAGGGAGATTCTTTGTTAAAAGATTTTAGCTCATCCCCTGTATTGAATTTATTGATTAATTTTCTGGCCTTTGCTTTTACCTTTGTGGTGGCTGTCTGGAGAGCAATTAAAGTAGCTTATTTGGCCCCTTCACTTCTTGCTGCCATTTTAGGCTCTGCCTACTTTTTGTTTTTAGGTGCCTTTATGCAGTTCAATATCCTTCCTTTTGGAATGGAATCTTTGGGCTTAACAGATGTACAGAGCGGCTATTTATTTATTTTTACTGCTGTGGGGATTGGTACAGGCTCTATTTTATCTGGTAAAATTTCGGGAAAAAAGGTGGAACTCGGACTTGTTCCCATTGCTGCGATCCTAATTGGGATAGGACTTTTTGCTCTGGACTATGTTTCGAATCAGATTGTTTTAGTGATTCCTATGATTATTATTTTGGGGATTTTAGGAGGGTTGTTCCAACTGCCTTTAGATGCTTATATTCAAGTGGCCAGCCCTCATGATCAGCGCGGAAAGATTGTAGCGGCTACTAATTTCCTCTCCTATTCGGGGGTTTTATTCGCTTCTGGTTTTATTGCATTAAATTCTTATGTGTTGGATCTAGACGCTGCAAGCGGTTTTACAATGATGGGGATCTTTACGCTAATTGTGGGGGGCATTTTTTGCTATCGTTATTTTGATTATATGACGCGTTTTATGGGCTTTATTCTCTCTCGCCTTCATTTTAAAATTGAGTTTTTGAACCGGGAAACTCTTAAAGATGAGCCCACACTTTTTATATGCACGCATGAGGCGTGGAATGATACTTTGCTCTTATTAGGTTCTCAGCGACGGCGTATGCGCTTTTTCATTGAACAAGAGCGTGCGCATAAAAAGTGGATGAAGCGCTTATATAAGGCTTTGAGAGTGATCATGATTCCTCCCATTGAGCCTTTGGAGATGAATGGATATTGTTTAAGTAAAATGCAAAAAGCCTTTAAAAATGGGTTCTCTGTCTGTATTTTTATAGAAAATAATGATGTGGAAGGGGAAGTGCGCCGCATTCGCGATTCAAGTGCTCTTTCTGAAGCGATAGGGAATGTGCCGATTGTAATTGTGCATCTGGAAAAGGGAGAAAAAAATAAATCTTCTTCTCTTTCGTGGATATCGAGAATTTTAAATAAGGTCCATGTGCCAGTTAAAGTCTCTTTCGAGAGTGTGCTTTAGAGGGTTAACCGCAGAGCCGCAAAGTACGCTGAGGAAACGCAGAAAAAAAACAGAAGAACAACAGGATGGGCAGGCATACGCATCAGGCTAACTCTTGCAGCCCTTCAGGCTGCG
>CALBHK010000251.1 GCA_937894565.1 uncultured Chlamydiae bacterium | reverse complement strand
TTATGAAGTTCAATAATTTTATCTTCAACCGCTAAATTTTCTATGATGTGCACAACCATTCCTTAACTATTTAAATCAATTTTGACATTATACCAAGCACAACTCTAAATAACGATATTTATAATAGTTAAACTATAGAACGCCAAACTAAACAATTTTTAAGTATGTAAATTCTCCTATATTGTTTGAGATAGATAACGTACCTTATCCTTCACAAACATGCTAAAATAGAAGAAAAATAAAAAGTGACCCTATGAATTTCCTCGATACTCAAAATCCAAAAAATTCTAAGTTTGTGATGGATAAGATTTTTCATCCTTTAGATGTTCATTTTAATGCCAATTCATTATCGTCTTGGTTGTCTTATTATTACTCAGTGCATGTGAAGGGGGGGCTCCTGAGAAAACTGAACAGGCTAAAAAGAAGGACTTGTCTAAATTTATCCGTTTTTTTCAAAACGAAGTAGGACATGATCAGATAGATAGTTGGACGCCAGCGGTCAGCAAACAATTTCAACGCAGTTTAATTAAAATCATTTCGGAAAAAACCGGTAAGTCCTATAAAGCTACATCCATAAATCGCACCATGGCAACCATTAGACATGTAGGGCGTTGGCTGCATCAGCAAAGACCATTATTAGCAGGCGATCCTTTGGCGCCTAAGGTATGCACACATCTATAAAAACAGATTATAATTCAGTTAGTTATAATAAAAATGATGCGCTATAGACTATGGGTTGTTTTACTTTGGGTAAATTTGGGTAAATTTGGCGATAAACGCCTAGAAAGAGTTGGAAATTTATTATATGGTTGCCTGTTAGAGAATAAGAGTGTCAACTTACGCAAGATTGCTAAAAACAGAGCGATGGAAGTAAGATTTGGGCGTTTTTTATCGAATAGGCAAGTAACTGTGCAAGAACTCATCCGGCAAAAAATATCGCAGACAAGTCGACTTGCTTCAGGTCGACATGTGTTAGGCATACAAGATACAACAGAGCTCAATTATCAGGCTCATGCAGCCAGAGTGAGTGGATTGGGTCCTGTAGGCAATGGAAAAGATAAAGGATTGTTCTTGCATCCACTATTAGTTCTTGATGCAAAGAGTAGTGCTTGTTTAGGTTTTGGGGCGATTCATACCTGGATTAGAGAGTGGCCTGCTGAGCCTGTGGGTAAGAAAAAAACGAGTCGCGATTATCAAAAGTTGCTCATTGAAGAGAAGGAATCTTATCGCTGGTTAGAAACTGCAGCCACTGCGAAGCAATGCCTGGCGGAAGCTAAGATGTTAACTATTATCGCCGATAGAGAAAGTGATATTTATGAGGAATGGTATCGTATACCTGATGAAAAAACACATCTTTTAACAAGAGCATCTTATAATCGGCGTTTAGATAACGGATTGCTGCTATCTGACTATGTTAATAGTTTAACAGTTCAGTGCATTAAATTATTGCCTGTGAGAGAGCGAGATAAAAAACGTAGTGCACATGTTGCAAAATTAGAGGTTCGGTTTGGTGAGGTAGAAATCACACGCCCCCAAGGTTGTTCTGATAAAAATGCGCCGAAGAAGATAAAGTTACGAGTTATTGATGTCAAAGAACTGCCTGAAAGTGTTCTTAATGAAGAGGAGCCGATTCATTGGCGCTTATTAACTACTCACCAGATTGAAACGGTAGAAGATGCTTTTCAGCTTGTTGTCTGGTATTGCTGGCGTTGGAACATTGAACAACTATTTAGGACATTAAAGAAACAGGGATTTCAGGTAGAGTCTAGTCAAGTTGAAACAGGTTTAGGACTGACAAAACTTGCTATTATCGCATTGAGTGCTGCATTGCAAACAATGCAATTGACTTTGGCCAGACTTGATGAAAAACAAGAGCAGCCGTTATGTGATGTATTTACTGAAGATGAAGCTGTTTTACTTGGTGCTTTATTGCCAAAACTGGAAGGAAAAACGGAAAAACAAAAAAATCCTTACCAGAAAGGGAAGTTGTCATGGGCTGCATGGATTATCGCGCGGTTAGGTGGATGGAAAGGTTATGCTTCGGAGAGACCTCCGGGACCTATTACAATGTATAACGGGCAACAGGAATTTGCCTCTCTTTATAAGGGGTGGCGGCTCGCAAGAGATGTGTGCATACCTTAGGTATATTAGGAGCAATGTCTAGCTTATGGTTACTATCGGTTGTGTTCCTATACTTCTTTGGATAACGCGCTTCTAATCCTAGCTCTTCCATGAGCCTTCTGACCTTAAAACGACCCACTGCAATACTAGCTTTTTTTAAGGCTTTAACAATACGCCTAGTCCCAACTGTAATATGGCTTCTTAATTTGTTTCATTTTAATACACTCCTATCGGTTATATTTTAACCTATAAAAGTGTTCAGGGATATTAGACCACTACATCGGGCTTTTTTAGCGGCATCAATGACTTCTTCGTCACTTGCGCCTATCCGGGCAAATTTAATGTTTTCCATTATGGTGCGATGGAATAGTTCAGGTTCTTGCGGGATAGTCCCAATTTTCTTTCTTAGCGATCCTTGATCGCATAAAAGATTTACACGGTATATACTTAAGCTGTGGCAAAATAATAGACGTGCTATTGGGCTTGATGAGAAAAACATGTCAGAACTATTTCTTTGGAATTTTCAATGTATTGCACGAGACCTATCTACTCTTGATGCCTTGAGAACTTATAAAAAAGACGACATCAAGTGGGAGGCTAGATTTTTTTGGCCTATGGATGAAAACATTGTTTTACACTGTGTTGACAACTCCATGTTGAGCCTCAAAAATTACCACTACAAACAAAAGGAGGATCATTATTTTCTTTTAGACAAGACCCATGTGAATACAAGTTGATCTTGTTAAGAAAAGAAAAACCTCAGCTTTTCGCTCATTGGTATTTATTTTCTTCAATCAACTTGTAAATAATAGTTGCAGTAAACGTCTTTGTTATGCTGCCCATCTGAAATAAGGTGTTTTGAGTAATTTTTTTATTTTTCAATGCCGTATCATACCCGCTAACATAATTGGTTATTTCATTATTGGGAAATTGAATACTTAATGACAGGGCTGGTAGCTTGTATTTTTTTCTTTCTTTATCCAGGATATGTTGAATATCCTTATCTAAAGAGGAAACTGGTTGTGCCTCTAAGGGATAAACACAGAGGCAACCTAAAATGAGTATGAATGACTTCAGCATAAATTAACTTGCACTCCAATACTAAAACCCTGCATCCACAAACTGGTTTCATTAAATTGCCTAGTGGGGGCTGCTGGCCCAGATAACACACCGCTACCGCCTAATAATGGATTTTGACTTAGATTGATATTGCGGTCTATTTCATTACTTGCACGAATGATATGACTAATATAAAGGGCATTATAGCTAAGAAAAGGGTAA
>CALBHK010000250.1 GCA_937894565.1 uncultured Chlamydiae bacterium | reverse complement strand
AAAAGAGAGTACCACATTATGATTTTTGTCAAAAAAAGATGTGCGCAATAGGATGCCCGCGTCTCCGCGTTGAGAGTATTTATTGATTCTGAACTGCTTTTAAAGCTTCTTCGTATGTTTCTCTAAATTCGTTATTAAATCGATTAGTAATAAGATCGCTTGTTCTGTAAGTAAGAACCCCATCAGAGATTTCCGCTGTTGAGATTTCAGGATCAAATAAGTCGTAGCCCATTTGATCGTGATTGTAAATTATAATCTGGACGTTCTTAATGGTGAATGGGGCTGTTTTCAAAAAAGGTTGAATATTTTTATTGTTATTAATTTGCTGAAGAAGCTCTTGTCCAAATTCGATTAAAAGTTTTCTAAGCTCATTTCTTGAAAGAGTATTTTTTGTTGTAAAAGCCAAACCAAGTTCTTGCACAATACCACCGGGCATCGAAATTCCCGACCCACAAGCATTCAACTTATATTTTTTTTGAATCACTTTTGTGGTGCTATCTAATATCTCACCCACACTTTTACTGGCTTTTACAGCAGAAGGGCTTCGATTATATGAAATAAAGCCCACAAAAAGAAGAGAACATAGAACCACGTACACAATAAATATAAATTTCATAAGATCCCTACTGGTTTTGAAGAGCTTCTAGAGCTTCTTCGTATGTTTCTTTAAATTCGTTGTTAAATCGAAGAGGGTTGTCAGGACTAGTTGTTCTATAAGTAAGAAACCCCGCAGAAAGTTCAGCTGTAGAAATTTCAGGATCGAATAAATTTCGATTATCTTTATCATGGTTATAAATTATGATCTGAACGTTTTCAATGGTAAATGGGGCTGTTTCTAAAAAAGGTTGAATATTTTTATTGTTATTGATTTGCTGAAGAAGCTCTTCCCCAAATTCGATTAAAAGTTTTCTAAGATCATTTTTAGAAAGGGAATTTTTTGTAGTAAAAGCTAATGCAAGTTTCTTTACAATACCACCTGGCATTGAAATTCCTGATCCCGACGTTTTTATCTTATATTTTTTTTCAATCACTGTTGCAGTTTTATCTAATATCTCGCCCACACTTGCACTGGCTTTTACAGAAGAAGAACCTCGATTATTCATGATAAACCCCATAAAAAAAATGGAACATAAGATCACGCATACAATAAACATAAATTTCATAACGATTTCCCTTTGCTTTGGATATAGCTTGTAATGTGTTGTTTAAATATTTCTCGATAGGTTGGGCTCATAAAATCATGGTCAAAAAAAGAAGCATCTGAATGAGAATCAAGCACTCTAATAGTTCCATCAGCTTTAATTGCCCCCGCTATATCAATTTGCGGCACAAAATCTCGCCAGGCATGAGCTCGATAATGCCAAACATCCTTACAAGTATTTGGGTCAATATAGCCGCCCGGAGCAATAGCAAGCACAAGTATTCTCTCTCGAAGTTCCGGAGAGTAGCTCAATAACGCATTTTTCACATGAATACCCCCCTGACTATGGCAAATCATTAAAAATATAGCACGACTCGAACTTTTTTGGAAAAAGTTATCCCACATTTTATGCAATAACTGAACGGGCTCAGTCGCAATATTTAGAAGACCCATCCCACATTCTAAAAGATCTAAAAACGGCCCATGAGTAGCATTGTAGACTGCCTGCACATTACAACCACCACCCATTTCAGAGAGTGCGCGCATACCTGACACTAAATTTTCAAAAGCAGTATTCATCCCATTAATAAAGCCTAAACCAAAATCAGGAAATTCAGGAAGACCTAAATCATATATTAGACCTCTTGCGTAATTAGCTTTGCTTGAAAAAATTGATATTTTTTGAGCAGGTTTATTGGTAAATTTTGAGGGCATATGCGAGCATATGGCCGAAAAATTTAACGATAAAGATGCCAAAAAGGGCAATTTTAGCAAGCAAATGTAATTACGCAAGAGGTCTATTGAAAATATGCTTGCAACCATAGCCTGTAAGGCTATAATTGCAACAGCCCAGGGCGACGCCCTGGGTATGAATGGGTTAGATATCGCAGTCTGAAGGACTGCAAGAGTTAG
>CALBHK010000249.1 GCA_937894565.1 uncultured Chlamydiae bacterium | reverse complement strand
AAAATCCGAAGAAAATTTGACCCAGTCAAATTTTTTTTGGATTTAGAATTGCTGTACTGAAACCAACTCTTCAGATTGTTTTGGCAAGAGCATCTTTCTTATTGCAAAAAATTTATTTTATCTTTAACTTCTAACTAACCCTGCGCAAAACAGAATGAATTTTTAAAAAAAGATAGCCTGTTGACAAAGACCCTTGTTCTCTGCAATAAATAGAGCTTAATCAACAGGTTTTCAACTATGCGTGTCCTACTCTTCTTTCTCTTCTTTGTAGCCTGCCATCTTCATAGTGAAGAAATTCCCGTTCCTCAACCCATGAACTTAACCCCCAACTGGAGCGACTTTTTAAATGAAAATATAGAAGAGCGCACACACGCCATTTTACAGCATATTGAATCTTATGCCCCCTTATTTCACTCTCCGCAAGAAACTCAAAAATTCAACAAACGTTCGGCTGAAATAGCCTCTCAATTAATAGTTCTAACCTATTTAAATAAAAACAAAATAGAAAAACCCGCTTCTCAAGTATGGCTTCCTAAAGAAAGTTATACTCTTCATGAATACATCCAAATTTCTGATATTATTCGCAGTTTATCAGCAGAAATTCATCTAAAAAAATCTGAAATTAATAAATTAAAAACAACTGCCATCGCATTCAGACAAACCCTCAACAACACTTTTGTTGCCTATAGCAGCCTCCCAATAAACAGTTTAGAGCGGCTTTTAGAAGGCCTTAAAGTTTTATCTATCGGATTGCGCATGAAGGCCTATGAAGCTGAGCTTGCCAAAGTGGAAAATCAACTTTTAGCTACAAAACTTAAAAACAAACGCTATGAAGAAGAGCGCGCCATTATTAACAAACGGCTTAATCTTGAGGTGAGTTATGCAGAACTTCAAAAAATGCGAAAAGAGACAAGGGAGGCTTTTCGAGATATTCAAACCCAAATCCAGGAATTAGAAAAAAAAAGCGCTTCTCTAAATGCTTCTGTAGTCGCTGAAAACAGTAATGACCATGCTATGCGCCTGAACCAACTCATTTTAGCAGGCTTACAAATGAGAGAAAAAACTTATCATGCGAAATTACGCTTTCTAGAGGCCCAGGAACTTTTAAGCGAACAAATTCGCAATCATGCTCCAATAGATTATGCCCAGGCAATACACCCACTGCGTTCTTTCATTGACAGCGCTCTTGTGCAAAGTACCGATTGGGAAACTCAGATTGCTAATGAAATGGATTATGTGGGCAAAGAAATTATTGCCAGCAACGAAAAACCCACAGAAAGCGCTTTTATTCCTTATGAAGAAACCCTTAAACTTTCACTCTCTAATCGCGCCTATTTAGATGAATTAAACAGACAGATCTATCACTTAGATCTTATGCTTACTCTGATTAACCGGCATGTGGCTATTAAAGAGAGCTTTTTTCAACAAATCACTTACCACACAAAATCTTTACTGCAAAACCTTCTAAGCACGATTCATGAATGGTTGGATTTTAGTCTGTTTGATATTGCAGGCACTCCTATTACTTTAGTGGGGATATTAAAAGCAGCCATCATTATCCTTCTTACATTCTGGCTTTCCAGCTTTACCAACCATGGATTAGAACAGCTCGCCAAAAAAGGTAAAAATAACAGGGAACCTACCATCTACCTTCTTAAACATATTATCCACTACATGTTCATTTTAGCCGGCATTTTAGTGGCATTGGCCAGTTTGGGGTTAACATTGCAAAACGTGGCCATTGTCTTAGGCGCACTAGGTATAGGTATTGGCTTTGGACTCCAAAGTATTGTTAATAATTTCTTAAGTGGCTTAATGATTTTATTTGAAAGAAACATCAAAATAGGCGACTATATCGAACTTGAAAATGGCAAATATGGAAAAGTCATGGAAATCAATATACAAAACACCTGCATACTAACTTCTGAGGGAACAGATATTTTAATTCCTAACTCCTCTCTCATTGACACCAATATCATTAACTGGACAAAACGCGACCCTTTTCAACGTCTCCATATCCCCTTTTCTGTTGCCTATGGAACCGATCAAGAAGTTATCTCTTTAGCTGCTTGTGAAGCTGCTTTAAAAGTACCTTCGACCCTTGTTAATATTCCTGGTATCCCCAATCCAGAGACGTGGCTTGTAAAATTTGGAGAGAGCTCTTTAGAATTTGAACTTATTGTATGGGTCAATATTTTTCGTGCAGCCGGAAAATGCTCTCTTAAAGCTTCCTATCTATCGGAAATTGAACGCGCCCTTAAAGCCCATAAAATCAATATCCCCTTTCCACAAAGAGACATTCATCTGCGCACCTATAACGATCAACCCCTTAACACTTTACTATCTGCTGGAAGTCAAAATGAAAAAAACTAAAAACACCTGCTTAGTTTGTGAGAAAGGGTTTACAACACGCGAACTCTACCCCACTGCCTTAATACGCGATTCTACCATTGGCGTTGCTTCTCAATATTTTCCCAAATTACATAACCATGGCTATGTCTGCCATCCCGATTTACGCAAGATCACAGCTTTATATTATGAAAAAATTCTATTAAAGGAATTAGGAGAAATTACCGACCTGGAAAGGGAGGTTTTAGATAGCTTACAGCAGCAAGACTTGATTGCCGAAAACATTAATGAAGAATATGAGGAAAATTTATCTTACGGAGACTATCTTGCCGATCAGATTGCAAAATTCGACAAGGCTCTCTCTGAAGTGGTGCTATATAAGGCTGCCACACCTTATTTTATTGAGTTAAAGATAGACCGTTATTCAGGAATAAGTACCTATATTC
>CALBHK010000248.1 GCA_937894565.1 uncultured Chlamydiae bacterium | reverse complement strand
CAAAAGGTCTATAAGACCAGTCATTATTGCTCACAAGCCAAGAGAAATGCCCCATTTCACTATGAAGCGTAACATCCGCAGTTGTGCATCCGTTTCTAATCGTAAGCGTTAAGGGTTGCACAGAACCTAAAGAGCTTGAGAATGTTGCACCTCGCCCAAAATAAAGATCAGGCCCATCTACACTTGTCCCATATCTTGCACCAAAAGTCATCGCGCCCGTATCAACTGTAAAAGAAACTTTATTAGGGTTAAAAAGACCAAGAGAAGAAAATATTAAGGAGTTACAAGGGTCAGCGCGAATAAGCGTTTGTTTAACACACCCAATACCTGAGTTATATCCGTATATTTGTTGCGTAGCACCAACTGGAATATTATTTAAGACGGTGCATATATCTACAGAAGGCGAACCACTTAAGGTTACTGAAGTCCCGCTTACACCAAGTTGTTGTGAGGATTGTGTTTGAGCGCCTACATAAAGTCCATTTGCGTCTGAACTTAAGACATTTCCTGCCGTAGAAGATATTTTTACATCTCCTTTTATACTATTAGACGTAAGAGTTAAGTCTAAAGTTGGCGTATCTGAGACACCTAAAGATGCTGAAGAAGGCACAAATAAACCCCCATTATTAACAAGGGCGTTATTAGGCTCTAAGGATATATTTACATCTGCTCTAAGCTCGTGTCCCTTAGTTCCACCCGAAGTTAGAAATACCGTAGGTGACTGAACAACACTTAAATTAGGAGACTGGAATGTAGCCCATTTCCCTGTTGCACAATTATATGCAACAAGTGCCTCACTTTGTGCTGAAGCTATAGGCGAAGTCGCGCAAATAGAATTTCCTACGACACCCGCAGTTTCTACGGTTGGTTTTAAATTATAAGCTAAGGATACAACATCTATTCCGGTCTGAGCTGCTTCTATAGTTGAACTCGAAACGCCTTGATAAATAGTTAGTTTTGTGGAATCCCCACCACCAGAGATAGAAAGAATTCCTGTTGTGCGCTCAAAACTTAAATCCTGAGCGGGAATTGTATAAACTTTACAGTCCTTACCTAAGATTTTTGTAGAATCATATGTAAAATTTCCTGAAGCTACAATTGAGTTTAATGCAGAACATAAACTTGAAGATATTATACATGCTTTATCTATCGCAATTGTAAAAACACCATTATTATAAGTCAAGGACGCGCAGGGGTCAGAGATCGAAGAAAATAAACCCTTCACCCAAGTTGAACTTACATTTCCACTTAAGGTTGACCCTGAAATATTTAAATCCAAAGAGGGTGTATCATAGACACTTACGGGAAGTTGCGAGAATTCATGAAGTTTACAATCAGAACCTAAGACCTTATCCCCATTTTTAAGAGGACTTCCAACTCTTGCGGCTGCGATTGTGCCACAAACATCAGCTTGCTGTGGGGGATAAAAGGACTCACATCCGTTTGCGTCCAAGCCCTGAACATACACAAGAGGTCTTATTTTTTGTTGATCTATATCTTTATGGCAATTCTCATTTTGAGAACAATTTATACAACTCATTTCTTTTTTTTAATTATGCAGATATATGCCTCAAAACAGGCATATAAAGACCGTGTTATGCCCACGAGTTTGATTATCTTTTTGCGTTACAAAAAGTTCAAATTTATATAAACCAGCTTTAAAACTTTTTATATTAAATTCAAAATTCCCATTCCCATTTACGGGAATACTAAAGCCCTGTCCTTGTCCTTTTGTAGGGCAGTCTTTTATTTCAGAGCTTACGGCTGAATCAAGTCTTATTGCGTTTATTCCGTATACGTTCCATTGCAACGTAAACCAAGCATCTGTGCCTTTTTTAAAATACTGCACACTTGGCGCATGAGGAATATTTATAAAATTTAAATCTTCTGCGATACAAAAATCATAATGTGGGCCTCTATAGTTTTTGTCTGTCCTATTACAGTCCCCGAATGGATTAGGGGGATTTGGACGAAATCTTTTTGGAATTTGACTGAGCCTTGGTGTAGGTTCAGTCAGTCTGCTAAAAAATCCGTGTAATTTACACCGTTGATAGAATACTTCCCATCATATATATAATACTCGCCTTTAAACGCACCCTTTCTTGCGGCTTCTCTCATTACGTCTACATATTCTTTAGATGTAGGGCTTGGAAAATTTGCGGGATTACCCAAAATCCTATACCTACTCCACGCAAGCTCTCCGTTTCTATAAAACCTAGAAAACTCGTCTGAGCCTAAATTATTGCTATAAGGCATCCCGTTTATGTAAATAACATCTTCTACGCCTATATGATCTTTAAAATGGTAGATTTGAGAAACATGGTGACAAGCAATAGCATCCCTAAAACACTCAAGCAACATTTTTTCTGAGCTTGAAATAGGAGAAAGTATAGACCTCATGTATTCCACGCTTGAGTTCATCTCTATAATAGTTGTATATTCCGGCAAGCCATCAGCGCCATAAGCTAAGACTTGTGCGCTCTGAGAACCTTGAATTAAGGAAGGATAAGGCGCACCTGTTCCTACAGGTATTCTGTTAGGATAAAGATATTTGTTTCTATCGGGGCGCAAGTTAGGGCTACCGTAGTTGTGGTGAACAATTGTTCCGTCTTTTTCTTGAGTCCATCTTTCGCCCTCAAATATAGTGCCGTTTTTAATATACTCTATAATTCTAGCACCCTTAAATTCACCTTCTCTTGTAACTCTTTGAACATGACCTGCAACCCCATTAATTATGTCGTAATTTTTTACGCTTGTTTTTCCTACTTCAGGAAAAAAATCGACCCAAGTATTCTTCCCATTAAAAACAGTTTTTGTAGCTTGAGTCGGGGCTACAGTTGTGGCTTGAATTGGGGCTACGGTTTCAACTTTTAACTGTTCTTGTAGCGCATAATATGAGGGCTTAGGATTTAAGTTTTTATCAAATAAAAGCGCGTTTACGTTTTGGACACTCCCTAAGAAATTTATCCAAGAGCTTCCATCGTCTTGCCCCCAGAAGGTTACGCCTTTGCATTTTTTAGAGGCTTGACAAGAACCTATAATAGACTTTACAGCTAAGGCTTGATCTTGTTCTGTTGCGTTCTCAAATATTTGAAGATCAACTTCGCTAAAACGAGTCTCATATCCAGAATCTGCGTATTTATTTTGAACCTGAATCATCAAATCTTTATTTGGAAGATTTGATTTTGTGACCCTATAATGACACTGCTCCGCGAGTCCGTCTATTCTTGCGCCACGTTTTCTTAAGGAGTCTAAGAAAGGAATGATTGTATTGGTGCTTTCAAGATTATCGTAACACGCAGCACCATTATTAAAGTATAAAGCAACACTTGAGGCTTTACAGTCCAATAAGGCTTTCTCAGCTTCTTTGAAGCTCTTAAATACGACATCGGGAATATCAGCCCAGATTCCTAAGCCTGTATCCCAATATTCATTTATAACGTCCCAACCTGAGACATCCCCGCAAAAATGTGTTACTTGAGTCTTAATGTGGTCTAAGAGGACTCTCTCTTTCCAAGCCGGAGGAAGGGGTATATTCAACCATCCTGAGTGCTGATAAGCCCAAACAAGCGTATGCCCCCAAACTTGGTATCCGTTCTGTTTAGCCCAAGAAACTCTTGCATCAGAAGCTGAAAAATCATATTCAGAAATACAGTTATTATTTTTCCAATAATTATTTATATCAGAGTTTAATTCTCTTAGCCACACCGGAGGACAGGGATGCGTATATTGCATCTTCATCTGAGTCTCAAACGTGATTGAATTAAATGTTTTTGAGTTTTGAACAGGAAATCTACTGTCCGTAGTTCCAATTGGGAATAAGGACAGCAGGAATAAAAGGGCTATGATGTAATTCATATAGTATAATATCTATTATGGAAAAAATAGACCGAGAAATCCCAGAAGAAAAAATTACAGAAATTGTAAGAGAAGAGTTAGAAAAGATTGATACCGAAGACTTTGCTTACTCTTTCTTAAGAGTAAAAATTGAATCTATTGTAAAAAATCAAATAAATGATTTTGGTTACAAATTAAGAAATATTACCAATGATAATAAAAGTTATCTTTCTTCTTATACCGCTGATCTTATTTCAAGAGAAATTGCTAAATTTATAAATGAAGATCAAATAAAAACCATAATTGCAGAAGTTGTCATAGAAGAAATTTCAAAAATGCCAACTTATATTTTGAGAGCAATTACAGATATTTTACGTGAATCCATGACTGGAATTTCAAACCAAAAATATACGAATATGAGACGTATAGAAGATTTAAAAAAAATTGTATCTGAAAAATTTAATGTTTATATTCCATAATTTAAATAAAGGGGAGAATATATATTCTCCCCTTTAAAAATTACGCTATCTTGACTATCTCAAAATATGCTATTGCTGCCATTCATCGTTGGAATAGCAAATCCGACGTTTGTTGTTCCGCCCTTAATTGTGTTATTGTGAAACTGGAATCCGGTAGGAGTTCCTCCTATACCTATGACACCTTTTCCAACTGCGGATGATTCGATGTAGTTTCCACTGATAAAAATTTTTGTGTTGTCAAGTGAAGTGCCTGCATCCAGAGCAACTCCGTTTCCACCAACACTTATGATGCTGCTGTTTGTAATTCTTACTAATGCAGAGCCAGTGTCAAGTAGGATTACACCGCGACGTGTGGCTGGAGTTCCTGCATTATGATAACTTGTAAGGTGGCATCCATGAATCTCAACAGACGACCCTCCAGTTCCATAAACAGCAGATTCATAATCTGATAAACCGTTTTCGCCATTTATGATAACTGTATTTCTGCAAGATACAGAACCACTCGACTGCGCCCTAATTCCATTGCCGCTTGTATTTAAATAGCAATTTCTGAGACGCAATATCCCAGATGCCGCAGTCACAAACGCACCAACTTCATATCCGGCTGTTCCGGCTGTTCCGGCTGTTGTTCTACAGTTCTCCATATTTATTACGCCGTTGTCGGAGTAGAAATGATATGAGCTTCTCAGGTTCATTTTTGTATGAATATTAGTGGCATTAATTGTTGTTCCTGTTAGTGCATTTAATCCAACTAAGTAACCAGATGAGAATGTCATATTCGGATAAGAGTTATCCGTAGCAGAAATAAATATCACTTGACCAGATGTCGCTTGAAGCCCAACACCAGAACCAGATGTCCAGTTAATACTAGCTCCGGAATTTATATGAACATAGATGTTGTTAAATGCACTGTTCAATTGAAGTTGACCAGTCTCTTGTGTAGCGCCCCAAATTTCTATTGTAATTGGATTGTTTGAGCTAGGTGATAAATTTCCTGCCGCCCAAACATAAGCCTCTGTAAGTGTTGTAAAAGTTTTTCCATTTGCAAGAGTATAGCCTTGTCCAAATGAGCCAGTACGTTGTGTAGCACTCCCAGATAAATGACCAACCACATGAATCACATTTCTGAGGTAACTAGGTTCGTCATCAACTCGATACCATGCACCAGCAGCAGCGCCATCTCCAGCTTGAAGAAGAACACTTTCGCCGCATTGCAAAACATTTCTAGTTGAGTTTGAGTGCGCCAATTGAAATGCAGGGCTGATTGTCAAACCAACATTTAAGTTAGGGTCAGATTTATTTTGGATACGAACAAGCCGACGCTTTGAAGTGGAAGCAGATGGCAATGTTATTACATGTCCGCCAGTGCCGGTATATATATACGTATGATCGGTATCTGTCATAGTATAACTTGAACTTCCAAAGTTAAAACCAGCCCCATAAGAACCGACAACATCAAGCTGAGATTGTGGCGTATCACCAACTGCGCCACCTGAAATAATCTTGCCTATATGCTGAATAGAATCGGTTACTAATATGTTGTCAAATGAGTTTGGCTGAGATGATGAACCTCCAGTTCCAGACGGGCCTGAAACGCGAAACGGGACAGAGCCTTGAGATTTCCATATTGGGCTTGTTCCGTTGAAAGCAATCACTTGCCCACTAGCAGCACCTGTGGTGTCAATTGCAATCGTCCTGTTCTTAGTGCCTGATACAGCGATGCCAGCGCCAGCAACGTTTGCAAGCTCAAGTGTGTTAATAAGACCTGCAACTGGAAGGGTGTCAGTTACGCCGTTGACATCGATCTTGAGGTCATTACCTCCGGTGATTGAGAGGTCTAACGTTGTAATAACAGGCTGGTTAGCCGACTGAGAGCCGACATTCACGGTCATCGTGTTCGATGAGTTGTTCATCGAAACGGTTGGCCCGAAAACCTTTAATCCGAGAGCAGAGACAGTGATCGCCAGATCGGACGCTGGGTCTGGAGCGATTGCGATGGTTCTGTTTTTTGCGCCCGAAACGGCAATACCAGCACCAGCGGTATTAAATGTCTCAGCGTTTGAAACGGCAGCAGCTAGACTTATTGGCGAGTTGGTACTCCCATTCGCAGATAAAATGAGATCAGTGCCGCTGACTGAGCCTGTAATTGGGATTTGGGGGATATTTACGATATCGACTGTATCTGTGGCAGAGAAAAGCTCGTGCTTTAGATTGGTTGAATCGTATTTAACTGGTGTTTGTATAGCCATAATTTAAAAAGATGGTTAGGGCGGATGTTTCACCGCCCACTTAATTAAGCGATTTCGTAAATAGGATATGCCGCAAAACCAGTTGAGCTTCCAGCATAGGCAAATCTAGCCCAAGCTACAGGTGTCCCAAGATAATAGTTATTGTTTTGACCAAAATATTGTGTTGGGATTGAAGAGTTATTAGCTGAGGTTGGAAGCGGTGTAGTTTGTGGGGCAAACGGAATAACCGTAACTGGAGCGTATGAAGTGCCGTTGAAAACCAAAGCCTGACCACTTGTGGGTGCGGTTGAAGACACTGGAGTGCCTTGAATACCATCCACTGTTGGATTAGGGAACGACCCATTGAGGTCTCCACCCGCAGCGCCGGTTGGGGCAGCGCCAGATACGTTGACGGTTAAGTTTCCAGCCCCGATCAATCTGCTTGTAGCTGTGCCAGAGAAACTGACGTTAGTGCCAGCAACGAGATCGCCTTTTGCCATTGAGGACGAAACATCTGAGGCGATGAGGGCGGCTAGTTGGGCTGATGTAGCGAGTTGACCATCGCCGCCACTAATTACGACTTTCGTGCCACCAGCCAGAGCGCCGGAGGCATCAGGCAGGGTGTCAAGATTTGCAGCGACTGGTGAGCCAGAAGTGCCATTACCTTGGAGGCCAGCACCGACTGAAACGCTGGTCAGGAAGTTCGCGGTGTCCAAAAACGCACCGCCGTCAGCCCCAGCGGTGATGTCATTTCCGGCATCAGCACTTACAATTTTAACATATTGCGGGTCAAGAGTATCGCCCGCACCAA
>CALBHK010000247.1 GCA_937894565.1 uncultured Chlamydiae bacterium | reverse complement strand
GTTGGACGATGCAGACAGACTTAAATTCAGTGGCTGCCGACGTTGTCAAAAACCACATCTTCAATGTGTTTCGGTATATTTGTCGCATCCCATAAGCGGCCGAATTTCGGCCGCTTTGTAATTTTTATTTATTTTTTTCTTTACCTTATCTTTACCATTTCTTTATTGAATTATTATTATTTATCTGGTAGAATACGCTCTATAAATCTAATAATGCAGGTAAAATTATATGAGTATTAATATCACTTCCGCCCACCATCCTATCGTTTATGTTCCCGTATTGGGGAGTGTCATCTCCCTTGTGCATCTTTTTAATAAATGCGTCATCATGCCTTGTCTTTCCCGTGCCCGCGTGCAAAATAGCCACTATTTCAGTTGGTTAAAAGAAGAGAGTGGGTTTAGGCTTGTTGGGTTAATGATCCCTCTTTGGGGAGCTGCACTTGTCTGGCTTTATGACTTTGTAATGAAAGAAGAAGCGATTATGAATGCGAGATACGGAGGTTTTAATGCGATCGCTCCCTGGCTTAAAAATAATATGGATGTAGTGAAAGCTGCTTGTGCAGCTACGCCCGAAAAAATTCAGTATGTGGATGATGATGTTGCACTAAGATATATGCGCGATATGATGCAAAATGATCCACAGAAATTTGATGCAGCATTTCCTCATTTAAAGGAAACAGTAAGACAGACTCTCGTTAATGATACCGGCTTACTGTCCAGTTTTATTTATAGAACACCTCAATTGATGCAACTTGTTACCGATGATGTTGCACTACCTTTTATGAGCCAGAGGATAGCGAATGATGCAGGCGAATTTTTAAGGGTGGAACCTCATTTAAGTGAAGAAGTAAAAACAGCGTTAGTTAATGAAGTGGTTTTAAGAGCTTCTTTTGATACTAAACCTGAAATCATTAAATATGCGACAGATGAGCTTGCAACACGCTTTATGAAAGAAAAGATGGAAGTGAACCAAGATGTATTTTGGATAGCTGAAAATCACTTGAGCAAAGGGGTGAAAACAGACTTAGTGACTAAAGAATTTTTAAGCAGTTCTTTTGGTGAAAAACCTCAAATCATTAAGTATGAAACAGATGAGATTGCGTTGGAATTTATGCAAGAAAAGATGCAAGAGGATCCAAATGTATTTTGGATAGCTGAAAATCACTTGAGCAAAGAGGTAAAGAAGGCATTAGTGACTAAAGAAGTTTTAGAAAAATCTTTTGATGACAAACCTGAAATTATTAAGTATGCAACGGATGAGTTAGCATTAGAATTTATGAAAGAAAAGATGCAAAATGATGCCAAAGCATTTTTAATTTTTTATGAAAATTACTTGAGCGAAGGGGTGAAAACAGAATTAGTGACTGAAGAAGTTTTAGGGAAGGCCTTTGAGCTTAATCAATTTGAAATCATTAAGTATGCAGCAGATGAATTGGCACTGCTCTTTATGCAAGAAAAGATGCAAAATGATTCCGAAGTATTTTTAAGCTTTGAAAAAGATTTACGTGACGAGGTAAGAGCAGCATTAGTCACTAGGGAAGTTTTAGAAAATCTTTTTACTACCAAACCTCAAATCATTAAGTATGCAGAAGATGAAGTGGCATTGGAGTTTATGCAAAAAAAGATGTCAGAGGGTGTCAAGGTGTTTTTGATCGCCGAACATGAGTTAAGCAAAGATGTAAAAGAGAAATTGGTTACTAAAGAAGTTTTAGGTGATCTTTTTGATGCCAAACCTCACATTATTGAGTATGTAACAGGTGAAATGGCACTGCAGTTTATGCAAGCACAAATGCAAATTGATTCCAAAGCATTTTGGATAGCTGAAAATCACCTAAGTGAAGAGGTAAAGAAGGAATTAGTCCAGGAAGTCATTTTAGAGAATTTGTTTACTGACAAACCTCAGATTATTAAGTATGCAACAGATGAAATAGCAGAAGAGTTCCTTAATAATAAAATGGAAGAGGATGGGAATGTTATCTGGTCAGCTGCAGATTATTTGAGTAACGAAGTTAGAGCAAAGTTTAAACTAAATGATGTAGAGTATGCGCGTGAAGTTATTAAACTAAATCCTGATCGTTTAAAATATTTTGATAAAGAAGTGGTGCTTGTTTTAATCCAAGAAAATATGAGAAGAGTGAATGACGTTCCTATTGCTCTTTTAGGGGCTATGGGCATACTACAGGAAATAACGAAAGAAAAGCTTCCTCGGGAAAGTGTGGGAGTCACCGGTGACTACTACGGAAGTTCGCTGAGTGTACAAATTCGTTTAGAACTTATTAGAAATAATCCTACTCTGGTCTTGAAAGAGTTAGCGAGCCTTTTAGCTAATCAAATTAGCTACCCTAAATCTTCTGAAGTCACATTTTTAAATCTTGATGGAAGTAACATGCAGGGTTCTGATGCGGGTGGATTGTCAAGAACATTCTTTTCTGAAATGGGAGAGGCGATCAAGCCTTTATTAGTTCCTTTTAAAATAAAGCAAGTAGATACGCAAATGCTAGTGGGTAATAAAATGAAAGTAGTTAAGAAACCCATTGAAGAGAAAGTAGAAGTTGAAGATCAAGTATACAGTGCGTTAGGTTATTTAATGGGAGTTGCTTTTTTAAATAAAACTCCTACCGGGTGTTTATTTTCTCCTGATGTGTATAATCTTTTAGTTGCTATCAGAGATAAAAATGGAATTTTTCAAGCATATCAAACATTGTGGAAATCTAATGAACTGGATCCCTTAGAAAGAGAAAAAATGCGTCTTGTCAATCTCTCTTTTGAGGTCATAGACCTTTTAAAAAATCTTATAGAGAAGCCCAATTTAGAGGGAGAAATAGATTTTGATGATTTATCTGATAAAGATAATGTTTACTTTAATCAGATTGAAACATTTGCAACTTTTTTATATGCACGAATTAAGAATAATAAACCGGATTGGTGGGGAGAGAATGCTGTGCCTGATATCGAAATCCTTTATGAACATGGTGATTGGATCATTGAGCAGGTGAAGAGCTTAAATTTAAATCAAAAGACCATTGAAAATAATATCGTTGAAGGTGTTAAAAAAGGGAAATTCGGTTTAATTGCGACAGGAATCTTTGATCCTAAAATAAGAGATAGCGAAACTCTTCGTAATGTAAACGCAGAGAATTTACGCTTAAACGTAGAAGGTTCACAGGTTTCTGCTGAGGGGATGAAAAATTTATTTAATATCAATAATCGGACTGTTCGAGGTTGGATGCACAGATGGTTTGATGAGCATAAGGACAATACTGAGATGTTAAAGCTCTTTCTTTGGGCAGCTACTGGCAGTAAGAGTATTATTAATTTTTCTCGAACACCAAGTTGCTCGGATTATGCAAGCGGCGGGTGCTTTAAATTTGCCACTTGTAGTTTTTCCTGTTACGTTAACGTAGATGCAATTGAAACTCTTGGCGGGCTTGGGGAAGGGGTGATCGAAGATAGGGAGATCAAAGAGAAGGAGAGTAGATACCTCTTTTTTAAAGAGAACCTGGAAAGAGATTTAGTTAAACTGGATACAGAAGGCTTTAACGTCCTATAGCAGAATGTCAGTTATAGTTTTTAGTTTATTTTTTAGCCACCCAAAGGGTGGCAATTCCTCCCGTAAGCGGCCGGATCTCGGCCGCTTTAAATTTAGCTAAGATTTTCTGTTTTAATTGCTCGGCATCCATGAATTTTTCAATACTTCCCTGTAGGTATTTATAAGCTTGCTTATTGCCTAAACAATTCCCAACAAAGGGAAGCATCCATTTTAAATGGAAGGCATGCCCTAAGCGTAATATCTTATTTTGAGGGCGGGTTAGTTCCAGAATGGCAAATGCGCCGCCTGGTTTTAGTATACGATGAGCCTCTTGAATGCATTTAAATGGATTTTGTATATTTCTGATCCCATAAGCCAGGGTAATGAAATCTACAGAAGCATCTGGTAGGGGAATTTCTTGCGCATCCGCTTCTAAAAAGGTAATGTCGTTTCCATTTAATCTTTTTTTAGCAACGACTAGCATCTCTGTAGAGAAGTCTAAGAGATATCCTTTGTAGTGGGCAGGTTTTGCTGTGCGCAGATAACGTGCCGTGATTTCTCCCGTTCCACAGCAAAGATCGAGGTGGGTGATGGAAGTAAGTTTTTGAGGGGCGCATTGAACAAGTTGGGTGTTCCAATAGTTGTGCAATCCAAAAGAGAGAAGGGCGTTGCCTGTGTCATATTTTGGGGCAATGGCATTAAACATTTTAGCAATCGTTGTGGGTTCTTTGTTCATTTATCCTCTTTTGACTTAGTTTACACATGGGCTCTGGGAGCATTCTCAGTACAGGGCAACGCCCTGAAATATAAAAGCCTAGGGCATCGCCCTAGGTGGCATGAAAGTAACATCTCAGGCTGAAGGCCTGAGTTATAGTAAATAGAGACGTTTAATATTTACCATAACTCAGGCCTTCAGCCTGAATTTTTTTTATAACCTACCTAGGGCGATGCCCTAGGCTTTTATATTTCAGGGCGTTGCCCTGTACATTCGAGAATTCACGGCTTAAAAAATTGTCTTGTTCATCTTTAAGTCTGCCAGAGCTTACTTCTGCACTCCATTCTTTAAATAATCGCATGGACTCTACATGCTCTTCTCTTAACTCAAACTCTAGACAATTGAGATAAGCTTCTATTTCTTGTTTGGAGAGATTGATTTTTGTCGCAGCAAGATCAACTATTATTCCCATATGTTTCTGGCTATACAGGTAAGCCTCTTGCATCACCTCTTTCCATTCCCTTATCGGTGTTTTTTCAACAAAGACCCCAAATGTAAAGGGGAGTCCTGTAAAGAGATGCCACTGCTGCGCTAAATCGATTTTATAATAATTTGTGGGTGTTTTATGTGTGAGGCAGGCATCTCCGATTAAAAGATAAATGGGATGTTCTGTAGGTTTTTTAACCACTTGCATGTGCACATTCAAACCCCAATACTTCTTTGCTAACACTTCTAATAGCTTTACAGAAGTCGCGCTCTCCTCAGTGATGGCAATAGGAGCATCTACTAACGTATCCACTGGTTCGGGGCTAAATAACGCCACACTTAAAACATGGCTTTTAGCACTGATGCCAAAGGGGGAAACCAACTGGAGGCTGTTTTGATTTTGTAAATAGGTAGCGCTGCTCACCATAGAGGCTTGTAATTCTCCGCTCATCATTTTTCGGTTCAGAGCCGCAGGAGTGTCTAACACCACTTCAAAGGGGGGAATGATTTTTTTTAATACAAGAGGTCCCCAAAAAAAGATGGAGTTAATGTATTGAATAATTCCGATTTTACATAGTGGCATGCTGGTAATATCCGGAATGAATTTTTTGCGGCACGCGGTTAATAGAGTGAATGAGCTGCTCCATCTCTTGCGCTGTCATTTTTAATTGGATGCCGCCAGCCATCGTGATGATTTTTTCTTCTGTGGCAGTAGAGGCTAGATCATTGCCTCCTGCTTGTAAAATTTCTAAAGCTAAATCCACTCCTAAATAATTCCAAAGGACTTTAATATTGCGAATATTATCGAGCATTAATCTAGAGACAGCAAAAACGAGTTTTGAATTTTTAGATTTTATGCGCGCTGTGCGTTTGCCCAGCGCATTATTTTCTAAATGGTAAAGTAGAGGCACAAAACATTGAAAGCCATTTGTCTGGTCTTGCAGTTCTCTGACTTTGCATAGGTGGGTAATGATATCACCATACTCTTCAAGGTGACCATAGAGCATGGTGATATTGGATGGAATGCCCTCTTTATGGGCAATCCCATGAAATTCTAAAAATTGATCGGAAGTAATTTTTTGCGGAGCAATTTTTTTGCGGATCTCTTCGACTAAAATTTCTGCCCCACCGCCGGGCAAAGAGCCGAGTCCCCAGCCCTTCATCATTTGAAAGACTTCGTTAATGGGAATAGTGTGCAGCTCGGATAAAAAGTGATATTCAACAGGTGTAAGCGCTTTGATATGTAAAGAGGGGTCGATCCCTCGGATGCGATCAAAAAGTTCGTGGTAATAATCTAAATTACAATCTCTCCACAAACCCCCTACAATATGGATTTCTGTTAATTCCAGATGCAGGTACTGCTTAATTTTTTCTTCAATTTCCGCAGGAGTTAAAAACCAGGCCGTTTTCCAGCCGGGCTTGGCATAAAAAGAGCAGAGGGGACAAGAGAGCTCGCAAAGGTTAGTGGGATGGATAAAAAGGGTTGTGGCATAGTGGACAATTTCTGCGCATTTTTGTTTACGTACACTATCGGCTAATTCATAGACAGCTTGAGGATCTGCTTCTTCAAATAAGAAGAGGCCTTCCTGAGAGGTAAGGCGCAGGCCTGAAAGAGTTTTTTTGGAAATTTCTTCAAACGTTATCTGCATCTTCATCTTCATCCTCTTTATCCTTTTGACATAGATCGCACTTATTTTTGCCGCATTTGTTAGGATCCACGCCACAGCCACGTTTGAGGCGTATTTTTCCTGTAAAGATTAATCCGATAGCTAGAAGAAAGAGGCAGATGAGGCATAAAACAATGGAAATCGTTACGGTGAACCAGAATGTAGACATAAGTCCTCAATAAATCGTAGGAGCATGAATCTAACAAAAAAAAGATTTCAACGCAAAAGTAGCAAATAATTTTATTTCTTTATTTTTTCTTTAAAAAAAAGAGGATAAAATATGTTCAGTCCAGTTGGAATGAGTATAAAACGGACTCTTAGGAGAGTATCTCTTGAAATGATATAAAAATATGGAGAAAATACATGATTAAAAAAAGTATGCTGTTACTATCGGCAGTCATTCTAGCTACACAATGTCTTAGCGCTAACGAATCATCTACTCTTGAGCGTCACTTAGCTAGAGATTTTGGTGATCTTTCTCAGGAAGAGATTGCAGAAATGGATGAAGATCGCGAAGAGGAGGGTGAAGAAAAAGAAGTTAATAAAGAAGAAGCTCAGGTTAAATCTGTTATTAGGGGCTATCAGGATCATCAATCTATCCCCAATCACCCACCACATGGCATCTACCATCGTTGGGTAGGATGCTCTAGCGATTGGAGTGTTTTTGAAATGGAAGATGGCTCTCAATGGTATATTGCTTTTGAAGATCGTTTTCGTATTGCTGATTGGCATGCCGGCCATCCTTTAATTTTCAGAAAAAACAATTATTGGGACTCCAACACCAATTACAAATACCAAATTTATAACACTGTTTTAGATGAGTCCATTCAGGTGAATAATCTGGAAGGTCCTTATTATGGAGGCATTTACACAAAAGAGATCGTGCACGCAGATCATTTAGATCGGAAGAGCGTCGT
>CALBHK010000246.1 GCA_937894565.1 uncultured Chlamydiae bacterium | reverse complement strand
AGAAGTGATTTCTTTAAGACCAAGATTTTTATCATAGTTAACATCTGAGGCAGCAGAGGCGTCGTTTGATGAGTTAGAAATAAAAGTTGTTTGGCTAGCTTGTTGTGGAGGTTCATAAACTTGAGCTGTAGCAACATTTCTAGAATCATAGAGAGTTACATCTTTGTTTGCTGAGCGTGAGTGTGTATCTATTTTTTTAACGCTGCAACTTTGCAATAAAAATGCTGAAACCAATAGCCATAAAAATAGAGTGCTCTTCATAAGTTAATCCTTTCAAGATTAAAACTATATTCTATAAAGAGTGAGCTACTATCACAAGTCTAGTATCAAGCTTTGCAAAAAATCAGGAAAGAAGTCTGTTTTCAGCTCTATGGTTTTTTTACATCGAGAGTTTTCTGGAGGGCGGGACTTCTAAATAAAGTCCTGTCTCGGGCCGTCCGGGCCCTCGGGCACATCGCGGGAACGCGCATCCTACGCGCGATGAGCCGGACTTTATTTAGAAGTCCCACCCTCCAGAAAAGGATTTAAAAAAAATAGATCTTCAATGGCAAGGGGGAGTACTTCATTGACTAGTGCGGCTTCTAACTTGCATTTCTTAGGAGGATGCGTGTGAGATTATTTATATTCTATTATACTGGGATTTTTCTAGAATTTGTGGGTTTTCTGTGGATAAGGGGTTTGAGATAAAATCCTGTCTCGGGCCATCGTGGACCTCGGGCAGCCGCAGGGGATCGCGCATCCTGCGCCTGCGGAGCCGGATTTTATCTCAAACCCCTTATCCACAGAAAGTACTCGAATTATAGAATAAAAAATGAAAACATCACCTAGACCACAAATGAAAAAACCCCTGCCATCCAAGTGAACTTCTGATTTGATTTTTTTTCTACAAAATTTCAAACGGGAGAATCAAGCATGGATGCCAAGAGTTCATTATACGAACCTTATGTTTTTAGAAGTTTTCAAGGTTTTTCTGTAAAAGACATCAAAGAATTTCATCAAACCTGTCATATGCAAATAGTTTTAGAGAAGGACGAAAGCAAAGTGCCGCTCTGTTCTGTGTGTGGACATAAATTGGGTCATTACCATGATCGTTATGCAATGGAAGTAAAACACTTAAAAGTATTTGGCTGGAGTGCGAGTCTGGTATTTTTCAGAGAAAAGCGACATTGCGATGTGTGCAAAAAAGTACGCTCGGAATTAATCGAATGGCTCTGCCCCAAGAGCCCGCACATAACTATGGAGCTTTCTTGGTGGATCAATAAACTAAGTGAAGTCACTAGCGTACTTGCCGTATCAAAACTTGAAAGTGTCGATAAGATGGCATGCTACAGAGTGGATCACTATATTTTAAAAAGATTACTTCAAGGCTACCAAATTCCGGAGGTTACCCATATTGAGGTGGATGAGGTATACGCAAGAAGCCCCAAGCAGCAGGAAAAAGATGAAACTAGGGATGATCTATTTTTAACAGTCATTTTAGATATAAAAACCCACAAAGTGATATGGGTGGCTGATTCCCGGCGTAAGGAGGCACTGGATGAGTTTTTTAAAATTATTGGCAAAGAAGCTTGTGATAAAATAAAAGTGGTCGCAACAGACCAACACGATGGCTACAGCGCAAGCGTTGCTGAGTACTGCACGAACGCTGTTGTGGTGTTAGATCGGTTTCATTTAGTGAAAAACTTTAACGAAGCGCTGAATGAAGATCGTAAAGATGAACTAGCAAGGATAGATCCCGAAGGACAAATGGGTGACATGATGAACGGCAAATACAAGTGTAAGTTTTTAACTAAAGCAGAGAATCGTTCTGAAAAAGACAAGCGGCATATCGAATACGTGACTAAGTTAAATAAAAAGATGGCTCAACTTGAGATTATAAAAGAAAGGTTCCATCAGATCTTTGAATCGCCTTCTGTTTTGGATGCGCAGATAATACTGGCTGAGATCTTCCAGTGGTCGATGGATATTCATGCGCGTGGGGTCTTTAACTGGATAAGAAATATAATGAAAGACTTAAGGTTCTGGAACTACTTTGAAAACAAATATTCAAGTGGAGTGATAGAAGGCACTAACCGCGCAATTAAAGGATTAAAATGGCAAGCCTATGGGTACAAAGACATGGAGTATTTTAAACTTAAAATCATGCAGAAAGTGGGCTACCTAAATAGCCGATTTGCCTTCAAATGGATGTATGAGCTCAAATCCAATTGAACCCTCATCCCCACAAATTCAAGAAAGAGCGAAAATACTGGATAAAAATATGACAGTCTATCATCAATTTTTGTCTTATTTCATTTTGAGACAGATTTTAATTTTTTAAGTGGTTGAAATCTAAAGAATAAATGTGGTTTCGGTATTGCTTTCCTAAATAGATGAGAGGAATCCTATGAAAAGCTATCTACATTTGATTTTAAAAGTTTTTATTTCTTGGAATCTGATTTTTACTCATCATTTGGCAGTGGCCCAGGAGGCAAGTAATTCAGGTGGATCTTCCTCGCAACAAGCTGGAGATAACTCAGCAGAGGCACCTGTTGGTGGAACTTCTATTAATGTAAATACTCACATTGGGCAAGATAAAGATGGCAAGACCGTTGCTGAAGTGGGAAGTGCTTCTGTAGAAGGGAAACCCACCACTGATCCTCAATTTAATCCATCTAGAATTCGTCAGCTTTATATGATGGATAAGGAAAATTTCATTCGAAATTCTCAAATGCAAAAAGAATATATGCGTACTCAAAATGCAACAGCAGAGTGGCAAAAAACGATTTGGGGTTCTCAACTTAAAAGATTTCCTACTGAATCATTCCTGTTTTTTGTGGCTATTGGGGCTGTTAATATGGCCACCTTGATGGCGAACTATGCCAATAATCCACTGGTCATGGAACAACATTTACAATCACTGACAGATCCTATTGGGAATCTTTCTTTTTTAGCTTTCATGGTTGCTAACGGTTACACTCATCATTTTTTAGATAATCCACGCTTAACTGTTAGGTTTCCAAAAGAAATTGAAAAAGTATTAAATGTCTCATTAATGTACGGGCCTATGCTGTCTCCAGGAGCTACAAAGGAACAGATCATTGCAGGTGCTAAACCTTATTTTGATTCTAAATCAGTTTCTTATGCAAAAAAAGCCTATGGACATTTACTACCTTATTTATCTATGACAGCTG